>CAYJHG010000342.1:0-2124 GCA_964369535.1 uncultured Desulfovibrionaceae bacterium | reverse complement strand
ATAAGCGCACTCACATTAATATACGCTGCACCGCGCAATATACCAAACATACATTTTTCGCGGAATAAACGCCTGTCGCTGGATACGGAAAATTTCATATAGTCCCCCTCCTACAAACTTGAGCTGCCCACTTGCTTATGCTTTTCGGCAATATGTTGGGCAATCATATTAAAACAAAGTGTGAAAAGAAAAAGCATCATACCTATGGCAAAAAGAGCATAATAATGATCGCCACGATAAGGGGCTTCGGCCATCTCTGCCGCAATGGATGCAGGCATGGGGCGAACTGGATCAAAAATAGAAAGAGGAATCATGCCGGCCCCACCTGCCACCATGAGCACGACCATGGTTTCACCAATGGCACGCGACATGCCAAGCATAATGGCAGTGCCAATACCTGATAAAGCAGCAGGCACAACTACCTTTACCGTAGTTTCCCAACGTGTGGCGCCAAGAGCCAAAGAAGCCTCGCGCAAAGGCACAGGCACAGCGTATAAGGCATCTTCTGCCACAGAACAAATGGTGGGCACACTCATAAATGCGAGCATTAAGCTTGCATTAAAAAGATTTAAGCCGGTATACGCGCCAAAAAAGTCTTGAATAAGAGGCGCCATCACTACCATACCAAAAAAACCGATAACTACAGAAGGCAAGGCAGCTAAAAGCTCAATAAAGGGCTTAACTATGCGGCGGACAGTGCTTGAGGCGATTTCTGTAAGATAAGCCGCGGTAAGCACTCCCAAGGGCACAGCTATGAGCGAGGCCAAAATGGTTACGGCAAAGGAACCCACAAGCAAAGGAAAGATGCCAAAATCAGCCGGTTCGGAGGTGGGATACCAAAATTCACCAAAAAGAAAATCTGTTACAGACACCACGCCAAAGACGGGAATGCCTTCATAAAACAAAAAAATCATAATCCCCAGTAAAGATATCAAGGAAAATGCCGCGGCCAAAGCTAACAAAGAGCTGATAATTTTTTCTTTCATAGTTTGCCTTTTATTTCTGTAATTTCAGAACATTGAAAAATCGCATTCTATTTTGCGATTTTCTTCACGGCCTGAACATCCACATATGCCTTGCGTAAGCTCCTTTTGCCTAGGGGACAAGCAAAAGGAGCTTGCAGAAGAAGGAAACTATTTGCTAAGTGGAATAAAGCCCACTTCTTTTACAAGTTTTTGACCCTCTGGGCTTAACAAATAATCCAAATAACCTTTTGCGTCGCCTTGCACTTCACCATTGGTGAAAAGATACAATTCGCGAGCAATGGGCCATTTACCGGAAAGAGCACTTTCAGGCGTAACTTCAAGATCGCCCACGTTAACAACTTTCACGTCTTTATTTATGTAGCCATAGCCAATATAACCGATGGCATTTTTATTCTTAGCAACAGTTTGCACCACAGCGCCGTTGGAAGCTTGCAATAAGGCAGCGGGAGTCACTCTGTTTTTACCAAGAATTTTTTCTTGCCAAGTTTCATAAGTACCGGAAGAAGTATCACGAGAAATAATAGCTACAGGGGCGTCAGGGCCGCCAACTTCTTTCCAGTTGCGAACTTTGCCCATGTAGATATCGGCAAGTTGCTGCGCGGTCAAGCTCTTTACAGGGTTAGAAGGATGCACAACAGGCACAAGAGCATCTACTGCTACAGTGTGGCGCACAGGGTTAACGCCTTTGGATTTTGCAAGTTTGACTTCTTTTTCCTTAATATCGCGTGAAGCCATGGCAATATCACAAAGACTGTCAACAAGGGCTTTAATACCGTTACCGGAACCACCGCCAGAAATGGCAAGCACCACAGAAGGATTGGCAGCCATATAGGCTTCGGCTGTTTTTTGCACAACAGGAAGCACTGTGGTAGAACCGTTGATAACAACTTCTTTAGCAAGGGCTGGAGCTGCAAGGCTTAAAGCCAAAAGGGCAGTCATGATGACACGAGAAAATTTCATTGGAAACTCCTTAATATTTCTTTGTATAAAATAGCGACGCGTCCGCCGCAAAGCAGGTATCGTTTTTTTGTGTTACGAAAATATGTCAAAAAGTAGAAAGGCTGGTGACAATAAAATTTTGTAAAAAAAATACATTCTGTCACCTTTTTGTAACCAATGGTACATGTTTTTGGCGCAA
>CAYJHG010000341.1:313-2133 GCA_964369535.1 uncultured Desulfovibrionaceae bacterium | reverse complement strand
TCGTGTACGTATGGGGTAAGCTTGCTTTTTGTTTTTTCCTTTGAGAATTTTTCAAATAAATAACACTATTTTTAAATTATATCCTGAATTCTATTGACAAAAAATAACTATGTCGTTAGCTAGATTGGCATATGTAATTTTTGTGGGGTTTGTAGTGATGAATTTTAATATCCATATATTTAAGGTCTTTTTTTTGTTAGTAATGTATCAAGTTTTTTTTCCAAATCAAGCTCATGCTTATATTGATCCTGGGACTGGTTCTTTGATTTTACAAGCTCTTGCGGCTGGGGTATTTACTGCATTAGCTTTTTGGCGTAATCTTCGCGAAAAAATTATTAATATATTTAAGAGCAAGAAAACGGATGAAGAAAAATAATGATACCTTGCAACAGTTCATTCAGAGATATTTCAGGTCAAGTCTTTATTGCAGAAAATAAAATCGTTCGAAGTATCCACAAAGTTTATGCTGAGCATTGGACCAAAGCCATTGACTCTGGTTTTTTTGACAAAGTGACCAAAAAGGGCTTGCTGCTTGAGTTTAGCGAAACGCAAGCTTTAGAAAATTCATGGAAAAGCATAACAAGCCCTCTCTTGCCAGTCATAAGTTATCCATACGAATGGTGTTTTGAACAATACAAGGATGCCGCTTTACTTACCCTTGATATGCTTGATACAAGTCTAGAGTATGGGCTTATACTTAAGGATGCTACAGCTTATAACATTCAATTTATAGGTTCAAAACCTATATTTATAGATCATTTGTCTTTTGAAATATACAAAGATGGTAGTCCTTGGCAAGCATATCTACAATTTTGTCGCCACTTTTTGGCTCCTTTGGCTCTTATGTCCAAGCGTTCCATTTACTGTGGTAGAATGCTGTTTGCATGGGTTGACGGACTTCCACTGGATTTAGTCGCAACGCTTTTACCTTTTTTTACTCGCTTTTATCCAAGCCTTGGAATACACATTCACATGCATGCAAAAATGCAACAAAAATACAGTGATGCCCGAACAGCTACAAGAAAAGTCCAAAATATCAATCTTTCCATTGAAAAAATTAAAAAACTAAGCCTATCTTTACGAATGGCTATTGAGACACTCACTTTACCGAAGGCTTTGCAGACAGAGTGGGGAGAGTATTATACAGATACAAATTACAGTGAAAACGCAGCTTTTGATAAAAAAACATATTTAGAGAAAATCGCCGTACAGTATTCAAGGCATGGTTTGGCTATTGATATGGGAGCGAATGAGGGTGTATATAGTCGATTTTTAACTAAATATTACAGCCATGTACTTGCCGCTGATATTGACTATCTCGCCATAGAAAAAATGTACAAATCGCTTAAGGTAGAAAATAATATAAAAGTAAATCCATTAGTTTTGGATTTAAATAACCCATCTCCTGGCATTGGCTTTGGCAATGATGAACGTAGTCCCTTTGCCGCTCGTTTTCAAGGTGTGTATGTTTCTGCCTTGGCTCTTATCCATCATCTTGTATTTACCGCAGGAATACCACTTTATAAAATTGCCAATTATTTTGCACAACTTGTGGAAAAAGAAGGTGTTTTTGTTTTGGAATTTGTACCAACAGAAGATTCACAAGTGCAAAGGCTTCTTGCAGCACGCTCGCTTGAAAATATTTTACCCTACTCATTAGATTTATGCCTAGATGCTTTTCAAAAAGATTTCACACTGCTTGAACGACACGATGTAACCGAAAGCCTCCGAACCTTGCTTGTTTTTCAGAAAAAGAGATAGGTATGCTTAAAAAATACATTTCACAGTTAGCTCTTACTGTACCTCTTGGCTGGCTTTTT
>CAYJHG010000341.1:0-303 GCA_964369535.1 uncultured Desulfovibrionaceae bacterium | reverse complement strand
CCATGTATTCATGTGGAGCAATAATACTCATATGTTTACCAATGAAGTATTTTTTTATTCTTTCATATTTTTAGTTCTTGTGGCTGCTATACTGTGGGGATTTGGTGTGCTTTGGTTAAAGCTAAGTGACATGCTCCCAGCAAAGCATAAAAAAAGCATAGATATTGTTAATGCTATACTTTTTTCGGGTGCCTTTTCACTGATTATTGGCGTATTTCTTATGGAGCCTATTTTAAACCCCACGCCTGTAAAAACGCCACTAATAATATTTTTTATATTCATGTGCTTTGTTCTATATTATAT
>CAYJHG010000340.1:0-2136 GCA_964369535.1 uncultured Desulfovibrionaceae bacterium | reverse complement strand
AATGCCATGGACAATTTAACTGTGGTGCCGCCGGCCAAGGGTATTTGCCATCAGTTACAGTTGGAGCTTTTCAGCCAAGTGTTTATGCATAGGGATGTAGATGGCAAGACTATGGCTTTTCCTGACAGCATGGTAGGTGCAGACTCACACACGGGTACTTTAAGTGGTATGGGTGTGGTGGCCTATGGTATTGGTGGTATAGAAATTGAGACGGTCATGCTTGGCGAGCCCAGTGTTATGCCTTTGCCTGAGGTAGTGGGCGTGCGTTTGAGCGGCAAGTTGCAGCCGCATGTAACGGCCACAGATTTAGCCCTTACTTTGACAGCCATGCTGCGCAAAGAGGGTGTGGTGGAATGTTTTGTGGAATATTTTGGTTCTGGTGTGGACAGTCTTTCTATTCCTGCAAGGTGCACTGTTGCCAATATGGCACCTGAATATGGCGCCACGGTGGGCTTTTTCCCTGTAGATGCCAAGGCCATTGAATATTTGCGTATTACCAATCGTGGAGAACATGCAAATTTTGTGGAAGCAGCGGCCAAGGCTGGGCAAATGTTTAGCGATGGTTCGGAAGATTTGCAATTTGCCAGAGTGCTTGAGCTTGATTTGTCCACAGTAAAGCCTTGTATTTCAGGCCCTGCGCGTCCGCAGCAGTATATTGCCCTTGATGCTAGCAAGGGACATATCACCGAGCTTTTGGCAGGGGAAGAAGCAAAGAAAGTTCCTGTGAAAATGGATACAGGCAAGGAAGAAGTGCTGGAGCAGGGGCATATTGCATTGGCTGCCATCACTTCTTGTACCAACACTATTAATCCAGAGCTTATTTTGGCCGCCGGTCTTTTGGCGCGCAATGCTGTGAATAAGGGCTTAGAGGTGCCAAGTTATATTAAGACTGTTTTGGCACCGGGTTCAGAAAGCGTGACGCGTTATTTAGAAGATGCGGAGCTTTTGCCATATTTAGAAAAATTAGGTTTCTATACCGTGGGTTATAGCTGCCTTGCTTGTATTGGCAATAGCGGAAGTTTGCTTGAGCCGGTGTCTGAAGCCATTAAGGAGCATAACTTAAATATGTGCGCTGTGCTTTCGGCCAACAGAAATTTTTCCGGTCGTGTGCATGCGCAGATTAAGTCAAACTTCCTTGCTTCGCCCATGCTTGTTTTGGCTTTTGCCTTATCGGGTTCCATGCTTACGGATATGGAAAAAGATCCTTTGGGTACAACGCCAGACGGTAAGGCTGTGTATTTGCGAGATATTATGCCAAGCGATGCAGAAGTGGCAGCCTTGTATGCCAAGGTTGTTAAGCCAGAAGTGTTTGCAAAGGCCTATGCTAATATTCAAGATGGCGGTAAGTATTGGGAAAATATTGTGGCTTCGCAAAGTCCCACCTATGCTTGGGACGAAAAGTCTACCTATATTAAACGTCCGCCGTATTTTGACGGCTTAAGCCTTGAGTGTGCTCCTTTGCAGGATATTAACAAGGCGCGTGCTTTGGCAAAATTTGGCGATGCTATTACCACAGATCACATTTCGCCGGGAGCAAAAATTCCTGCGCATTATCCTGCTGGGCAATATTTATTGGCGCATGGCGTTGCAGAAAAAGATTTTAACACTTATGGCAATCGTCGTGGTAACCATGAGGTTATGATGCGCGGTACTTTTGGTAATATTCGATTGCCAAACCAGTTGGTGGCGCCCAAAGAGGGCAGTTATACCTTGAAATTCCCTGAAAAAGAAGAAATGTTTATTTTTGACGCGGCAGAAAAATACGCGCAAGAAAAAACACCGCTGATTATTTTGGCCGGTAAGGAATATGGCACGGGTTCTTCGCGCGATTGGGCAGCCAAGGGTGCGTATTTCTTGGGAGTTAAAGCGGTTATTGCCCAATCTTTTGAGCGCATTCACCGCAGTAATCTTGTGGGCATGGGCATATTGCCTTTGCAATTTAAAGAAGGGCAAGATGCGGAAAGCCTTGGGCTTATTGGTGATGAAGAATTCAGCATTGTAAACTTAAATGACATTGGCATGGGTTCTGAAATGTGCGTGCAGGTGCAAGGCTCTTCAGGCAAGAAAGAATTCAGTGCTTTGGCGCGCCTTGATACGCCTTCTGAACTTGCTTGCTTTAAGCATGGTGGCATATTG
>CAYJHG010000339.1:0-2139 GCA_964369535.1 uncultured Desulfovibrionaceae bacterium | reverse complement strand
GGCCGCCATATGTTGCACATCCTTTGTGGTAATGGGCATGGTATATCCTTTTTTTTAGTTATTTCACTATAGCTTTTTGTGCCGCATTACGACGCACATCAAAATTATTTATAACCATTATGCGGCGCTGCTGCATAATATTTGCGTCAGCCGGCATGACGCCGCCATCGGTAAGTGTAAAAAGAAAAAGTTCTTGCTTGGCCTTGCCGTCCATGCCCCATTTGATGGGCGCCATGGCAAAGGACATTTGCTGCGCACTTTGCAAGCGTGTATTCAGCTCTTTGGCAGGCACAGGTGCAGTTAAAGCAAGGTTTGAACCAAGGCGCACAAAATCATAACCAAGCACTGTCCAAAAATCTGCAGAAGGTATGGCGCTTAAAGCCTGTGGCTTACTGGCAGAATTCCACGCAGCAGGAAAAATGGCAAGGCCATAATTCTTGGTGGTGGCTGTAGTATTTGATTGACCGCTGAGCAGGCTTTGTTCCCAAAGCGAAGTTCCCATAAGCACTGGTCTGTCTTCACCATTATACAACATGGCTTGGGTTATGAGATCCATATTTTTCCATGAATCCGGTAAAAATATGGCCCCGAAATTGGCTGTGGGGAAAGGCACGTTATTAATTCTTTGCGGTTGAAAAAGCTTTGCTGCCGCATCTAGCCATTGAGCTTTGTCGGTGGGCTGATAATTGACAGCTTGCACTTGGTTGCCCATGGCGGTGGCAGTTTCGTTGAAAATGGTGTTCATGCGAGTGCCATAACTGTCAGCAGGATAAAAAGATCCATAAGACTTTATGCCCATTTGAGCGGTAAAATCTAGCAATGCTTGTACTTGGTCTTCAGGGCTTGGGAAAAAGCGCCAAGCCAATGTGCCTTCATCTTGCCCTTCAAGAACAGGTAAAAACGCAAAATAATTACGTTTTGACATGGCGCCGTCGGACTTGGCCACTGTGTATTCTGTCCTTTGCATAAGCCCACCCACCACGGCACATTCCGGGGGCAGTGCATCTATTTGACTAAGCCATGTGGTTTGCGCTGTGTCTATGTGGTGCAAGCTCATTTGGGTGCCGCGCTGCTCAAGTTCTACTTTGGCCGCATCTGCACCGGCGCGCACTTTTTGGGCTATGGAAGCTGCGGGCCCACTGTGTGGTAAGGCCAAAGCAAGGCAAGCATTTTGATAGCCACTCGGTGCCACAGGCACAGGTGTCACTGGCATGGTGGCAGAAGTTTCTGTGCTTACAGGAGAAGGTGACATATGCCCCATATTTGCCAGCACTTGTTGCGGCAAGCTTGTATCGGCATATAAAGCAGAGTCAAGAACGCGTGTGCGCAAGGCCGTATCCATGGGCAAAGCACGGCGCACTTGTTCAAGTAAAATTATGGACGCAGGATAGGCAACAGTTTTGGCACTTGCTAGTCTATTACCTAAATCTTGGAGGGTGGAATCGGTCATATAGTGCATTTCTTGACCGGTAAAACGTTCGGCATCTTGTCTATGACCTAAATCTAAACTTGCATAATAACTTGTTAATAAAGGCATAGCGCTCATGCTTGTGGTAGCTGGCCAACTGCGCCCCATGAGCACAATGCCTGCCTGAGCTCTGGCAGAATCGTGCATAGCGCGATTATTCCAAAGTTTGGTGGCTTGCTCCACACCGCTTGAAGGTGAAAGCAAGCGCACACTATTGCGCCAAGCATATTGCCATGCAGAGCTTTGTTCGGCTCCGGGTACAATTTTTTGCCAATTATCTAAGGCATCAAGGGCATTATTGGGGCGACCGTTGCGAGCTGCGGCTATGGCATAACGCTCCCAAGCTTCTGACTGCTCCGCTTGCGGCAAAGACATTTTTGTGGCTTTGCCATACAGATTTTCTGCATTTTGCATATTGCCCCTATCCCAAGCATCACGCGCATCGGCAATGGTGGCATTGGAGGCCTTTGGCATGGAACTGCCTCCAAAGCCTAAATCGCTGGTGCTTATGCAGGCCGAAAGCAGACACGCACATAATATCATTATGCCCACGAGGGGAAAATTAGTAGAATTTATTTTTGAAAATTGCATAATTATATCCTGTTTTAAAGCATTGGCTGGCAAATACATTTTTGCCGCATAACAATAGGTGCAAAAGTGTACAGCATTCT
>CAYJHG010000338.1:0-2145 GCA_964369535.1 uncultured Desulfovibrionaceae bacterium | reverse complement strand
CACAGTAAATTTTTATGTTAAAACAACTTTTCAAATATTAACAATAAATTTATATGCAAAAATAATTGTGCAGAGCTTTCACCATTAGGAATAATCATAGCAGAGCTATCTATCCCAAAGGAATACTGTATGGCCATACAGATGAATTTTAATCAATTGTATTTTTTTTATATGACCGTGCAATGCGGTGGCATTCGTGCTGCAGCAAAAAAATTGCATGTTTCACCGCCGGCCGTGACCATACAAATCAAAAAACTTGAACAATGGCTAGGGTTTAGCCTATTTGACCGTCAAGGCTCTTCCCTAACACTCACCCGTGAAGGCGAAGAAATATACCCCATGACATTGGATATATTTGCCCCCGCCGCAAAGCTTGATATGGTCTTAAAAAACATGATGCACAGACAAAACGATGTGCTCTATGTGGGTTCGCATATCACACCTGCACAAAATATCTTACCGGCACTATTGAATTATATAAGAATTCAAGCACCGCACATTGATATGCGTATGGTTTTAGGATCACACGCTGAGATCTTACAACGCGTTATAGAAGGAGAGGTGCACGTTGCCCTTACAACAAGCACGGGGCATGACAGTGAAAAAAAGCTCATTTTCACAAAATTCATGCAACAAGAAGTGCATTTTATTGTTTGCGCACATAATGCTGTGGGCGCCAAAGAACCACTTGACGCTGCAGCTTTGAGCCAAATCCCCATGCTTATGCCTCAAGAAAACTCAGGCTTTGCCGTGGTTTTGGGTAATTATTTCAAAACACACAATATACAACCCAAAATTAAAATGAGCGACATAACCTCAGACATTGCTAAAAAACTCATTCCAAATAGCGAAAGCGGCGCTTTTTTTGCTGATTATACAGTCAAAAGCGACTTGGATAAAGGCATAGTGCGTAAGGCCCCTCTCAAAATTCCCCTGCCCACGCTTACGACATATTTTGCCCATCAAAAAGAGGCAAATATCAGCAACATCACTCAGGTTTTTTTGCAGCTTTTGCCTAATCAAGAAGTTTTTTATGATTTTTTGTACAATGAAAACAACAATAACAGCACAAAAAGGTCTTTGCACTTTTAATCACAATATGGGACACGACTTTCTTCACGCACAAAAAAAACAGCACAAAGCAAAAAATTTGTTTTTTCTTTGTCTGAGTCTTCACAAAGTTTTTATTATGGTATAGTATCCTTGAAATATTAACTTTTCAATCTTAAAAAGTAAATTCTTATGCAAATGTACGGAGGTATATACAGTAAAAATACCACAAAATGTCTTTTAAAAGACAGGCAAAGAAAACAAAACTTGTTAATAAAAACTTAAGAAGACGCTGTTTGCGGCCTTAATGGTTCAAAATGTCACAAGCCATGAGGTTGTAAACTGTTAGAAAACATTACCATATATGCAAAGGCATACGGATTTAGTTTTTTTACTTGAGTTTTCTTTGTAATTACTTATGGTTCTTGGTCTGTTTTTTAAGCACAGCCTTGTAACATATAAGTTATTTTAACCTAATTGGAGTTTACTTTATGGAAAATTATGATGTTGTCATTGTTGGTGCTGGGCCTTCTGGTATGACTGCTGCCATTTATGCTATTCGTGCAAATATGAAAGTTTTGCTTTTAGACAAATTGGCTCCCGGTGGACAGATTATTAATACCAATGAAATAGAAAATTATCCCGGTCTTGGCCAAATAAATGGTGCAGAGCTTGCCATTAAAATGTTTGAGCACACTCAAGAGCTTGGCGTTGAATTTGACTACAAGACTGTGCTACGCATCGAAGACCAAGGTAAACTCAAAAAAGTATATTGCGAAGAAGATGACGCTGTTTTCACCACTAAGAGCGTTATCATTGCAAGCGGCACCAAGCCACGTTGCTTAAATGTGCCAGGCGAAGAAAATTTTACCGGCAATGGCATTAGCTGGTGCGCCATTTGTGACGGAGCTCAATACCGCGGCAAAGATGTTGTGGTTATTGGCGGTGGCAATTCTGCTGTGGAAGAATCCATTTATCTTGCCGGTATTGTAAATAAACTTACGGTTATTACCATGTTTGATCTGACTGCAGATCCCAAGGCTTGCGATAAATTGCGCGCCATGCCCAATGTGGACGTTTTCCCCTATCAAGACA
>CAYJHG010000337.1:0-2147 GCA_964369535.1 uncultured Desulfovibrionaceae bacterium | reverse complement strand
AACACATTGAAAATAATAAAGAATATGCACTAGCAATACAACACCTTGCAATCAAACACATTTTGTTTACGATAAGGCATAAAAAGGTTGGTGTAAAAGATGTGATTGTAAAAATGAATATGAAAGCATTTATGTTATTATATGAAGATTTTCTATCCAATGTTTAAGGGCAGTCGGGTATAAATTTCAGAAAGTGTGAAAATCTTAGATTCGACACACTTCATAATTCTTTTATTTAAGCGTTGACAAGCAATCTTTACAGCTAGTATACTAGCTATTAGCGTATATAATTACGCTACTATTGATATTGGCGTGCAACAACTATCTTAAATGATAAAGCAATATGCAAAAAAGAAGGATATTAGGGGGTATTGGGGGGATATGTGGAAATAATTATTCTCGGCATAATAGTTTTAGCTGTCCTATGGGGTATAAATGTTATTGTGACATCGTGGACTTTTGGCAGTGTACTAAAACGAAGCAAACAAGGTATGCAAGGTTTTAGAAAAATCATTCCAGAAGGTTATAGATATCTGCACTATTTTGATAATACAGGCATAGCCGTAAATGAACAAGAGAAAAAGATTTTTTTACTCACAAAAGGTGCATATAAATTAATATGGGATATAGATAATGTCAGTTGGGCACATATATTCTTCAAAAACATGAATCAAGACGAAAAATCCTATGAACAAACAGGATTCTTCTTTAGGCAAAAAGGTGTCAGCACTCAATATCAGGTTATGGTTGGGAGCGAGCTTGATTTTACACAAACCAAGGTCGCCCTAAAGGGTGTGTTAAATAAAGACAGTGTATTTACTAAACATTTTTAATTTTGGAGATTTATATGCCATTATATGTAAAAAACAGCGTTCATACCGTGAATTGTGGCTGGCAGTTTAAACATGAAAAAGAATACGATCATACATTATTTAATATTAATATGGATAGTCTTCAGGAACAGTTAGGGGCAAAAATTGAAGAGCTTAATGGACGAGGACTTATTGTTAAGGCTGTAGTACCAATTACCACAGGATTTTCTAAAACTGAAGCAAAATACTGGAATGGCAATGGAGGTTATGGTTACGGTTATGGCTTATCAATCGTTACTGGTTACACAATTTTTGCAACCGATGAACGTCATGTTTCGGAAGAAGAATATAAGCGTTTAACTCGCATTGACTTCCTAAAGAACAGACAAAAAGAAGTCGAATCCGAACTTCAAGAGTTACAAAGCGTTCAAGAAAAAAGTGGTGGAATGCTATTTGAAATAAAGGTGGAAAAAGGGATACTTGGCACAAAGTATGTTGTTAATGATGAAAAATTTAAGACTGAAGCCGAAGCCCAAGCTAGAAAAGCAGAAATGGATGAACTCCATAATATAAGTCAAATGTCAGTTGCAAAACTACAAGCTGAACAACAAGAAATTAGGGCTGAATTGGCAAGCCTTAAAGCGTAAAACTTTTCATAACACTGGAGGATTCTATGGATAATGTGCAAGCTGTGATTAATGCTATTAACGAAATATCTAGCATACGAGAGTATGATTATGCCATGTTAGCAATTGCTGCATCTACCTTTGTGGCATCAACGTTAATTGCTTATTTTACATATAAAATTAATAAAAGACAGACCAAAATTCTAGCTGATCAAAACAAGTTGGGACTTTTTGATAAACGCTATAAATACTATCAATTATCTGTGGAGCTACATAGACTTTTTAACAATTACTACTTAAAGGTAGCAGATTCTTTTCCTACAGACAACTTGTATGCAGGGATAGTAGAAAATCTTATTGGTCGAGATAAATATAATGAAGCAGGTCAAGATGAGAAATATTTTGTAATTCGTGTACACAGGTTTTATTGTGAATTTGTGAGCAACTACGAGCTGATTCCTTTAATTTTTGAATTGTCAGCCGAAGAAACGGCCAAATTTAATAATGTAGTGAAAACACTTAAAGAATTAAATCCAGAAACTAACAGTAAAGAGCAGATTCATGCTAATCTTATAAGCATTATCAATGTAGTTGCAGACGCTAATGTGCCTGCAATGCTGAAAAAGGGGTTGGATGTTGTTGGGGCATCAAAACCTTAGCAATCAGGAATAATATGACACATAGAATAAAAATAATAGTTTTTGCCCTA
>CAYJHG010000336.1:0-2147 GCA_964369535.1 uncultured Desulfovibrionaceae bacterium | reverse complement strand
AAAAGGTGGTAGTACTTTTTACAACTTCTATCCCCAACAAAAAATCACGCTTGCACAGGCAAGCTTTTTTGTTGTTGCGTAACATACCAGCTTTGTAGAGCTACTGAAAGGGTAATAAATGCAACTCCCACATAGAAAATACCGTCTAGTTCGCGCCCTTCGCCCAAAAAGGCAATGGCCAAAATAATGCTGTATACAGGTTCAAGGTTAAAGCTGAGCATAACAGTAAAGGCAGAGATATGGTGTAGGGCTTCAACGTATAAGAAAAACATGCCTATGGTGCAAAATACCGAGAGAAAAAGCAGATAGAGAATGTCGTTAAAACTTGGTACAAGGTAGGTTATGTCAAAAGTGCTGATATACCAAGGTAAAAATAAAGTAAGTATGGAAAGGCCGCCAACCATTTGATAAAATACCGTAGCCTTACCGCTAAAATTTGGGCACAGTTTTTTTATGCTCACAGTGTGTAGGGCAGCTAAAAAGGCAGCAATAATACCTACGATGATGCCGTCACGATAACGCACGTCAAAGGAAAAAATAAGGCTTACGCCAAGCACAGCCAAAAGACTAAAAGTCAATTCGCGCATAGAAAAGCGTGAGCGTAAAATAAGCGGTTCAATGAGGGCGGTGAAAAAACCTACAAGGGAAAAACACACCACGCCAATAGACACGTTGGAAAGTTTTATGCTCCCATAAAAAAATACCCAGTGCAGCGCAATGAGCGTGCCCGTAAAGCCAATTTTTAGGCCATCCATAAGGCTTACTTTTTCAAACTTTTTCATGCTAATTAAAATGATACCAAAAATCACTAAGGTAAAAAGTATGCGATACCATACAAGTAAACCTTCGCTAAGCGTGATAAGCTTGCCTAAAATGCCGGTAAAACCGGCTAAAAATACGGAAACGTGCAATTGGATAAAAGCTTTTTGCGTGGTGCTTATGGGCATACAGTACCTATGAAGAGGGGGTTTTTGGGGTATAGTAATTTAGCAAAGGATAGGCGCGTGCCCCGTGATTTTTGGGAGTGATAGTACGCAGGATTTCTTGAAAATTGGGGCAAGTGCCTTGCGCGGAAACAAGCATATAGTCTGAAGCCTGAATGGTCAGGCGCAAGATAACCTGCAACTTTTCGTGCTTCATGCTAAAGGTCATGCCATCGTCATCGCCCTTAGCCTTTGTGCCGTTAAATGTTTCATAAAATGTAATCCCAAGTTCACGCATGCTTACATCTTGATGCGGTGCCATGCTTACGGTTATGGCGCACAGTTCTTTGGGGTGCGTATAGATGCTTGAAGAAGCATTGGTTGTGATATCCCAATCCTTGGGTACAGCAATGGTGTATTTTTTCTCATTTTCTGCGCCTAGAGCCTGCACAGGCAAAGTAAAAAGGATCAAGCTGAACAAGAATAAAAAAAGTTTTTGCTGTGTACGGTGCATTTATCTTTTACTTTCCATGGCTTCAGGCCAGCGTTTTGAGGCCATTTCTCGTAAAATAAATTTTTGGATTTTGCCGCTGGCTGTCATGGGGAATGCATCAAGCAGGGCAATGTAGCGCGGCACCTTAAACCACGAAATTTTACCGCGGCAATAGTCGCGTATATCTTCGGGCAATACGTCATATCCGGGCTTTGGAATAATAAAGGCTCCCACTTCTTCACCATATTTAAGGCTTGGAACGCCTACCACTTGTACATCTAATATGCTAGACATAGACATAAGATATTCTTCGATTTCACGCGGATAAACATTTTCCCCCCCGCGGATAATCATGTCTTTAATGCGCCCGGTAACTGTGAGGTAGCCATTTTCGTCCATGGTACCAAGGTCGCCTGAATGCAACCAGCCGTCAGCAGTTATGGCGTTGGCTGTGGCTTCTGGCATGTTATAATAGCCTTTCATAATATTGTAGCCGCGGCACATGATTTCACCCACTTCACCACGTGGAAGTTCTTGGCACGTATCAGGATCTGCCACCATAACTTCAATACCGGGCATGGCACAGCCCACAGTGGCACAACGCAGGTCAAGAGGGTCATTAACATCTGATTGAGTCATAACAGGTGATGCTTCGGTAAGACCGTAGCAAATAGTGATTTCTTTCATAAACATGTCTTCGGTGACGCGGCGCATGAGTGGTTCTGGGCAAA
>CAYJHG010000335.1:0-2148 GCA_964369535.1 uncultured Desulfovibrionaceae bacterium | reverse complement strand
CAAAAGAACACAAAAAAGCTTAGCCCTACAATGTTTTGCATAACATTATAGGGCTTTGAAATACTATTGTGGTGCGAGAAAAGAGATTTGAACTCTTACACCTCACGGCGCTGGATTCTAAGTCCAGTGCGTCTACCAATTCCGCCATTCTCGCACATGTGCAAGTGTTCTAATGGGCTTTATGTCCATTGTCAAGATGATTATTGAGGCGCTTCTTAAAAAAATTATTAGTTAAAGCTTATGAAACACTTTGTGCTGACAAAAGCCATACCATGGTTAAGTATAAAGACAAGTAGTTCTTTCCAGACAGAAATATGTTGTGACTTCAGCTTCAAAAAAATAATATCTTTATGATAACAATATGTAGTGGAATAAAAAATGATTATTAGTGCTTCACGACGGACAGATATTCCTTCGTATTATGGCGAATGGTTTATGCGCAGGTTGCGTGAAGGCTCTGTCTTTATTCCCAATCCATACAATGCGAAGCGCTACTCTAAAGCACGCTTAACTCGTGATGCTGTTGATATAATAGCATTTTGGACGAAAAACCCAACGCCATTCTTACAATATCTATCAGAAATTGATAAAATGGGCTATGTATACTATTTTCAATTTACCCTTACCCCTTACGGAAGGGAAACAGAAAGTGGCCTACCGGATAAAAATAAACTTTTAGAAATATTTATAAATTTAAGCAAAAATATAGGCAAAGAAAGGCTTGTTTGGCGGTATGACCCAATAATTATAAGCAGCCTTTATGATGTGAACTATCATGCTGAAAAATTTGCATATATGGTGCGAAAATTATCAAAATATACCGAAAGGTGCATAATAAGCTTTGTTGATAGCTATAAAAATGTCTCAGCACGCATGGGAAAAGACCCCGCTTATACAATGACTAAGGAAAGCATGTTCACCATAGCCAGTATTTTTTCAAAACTGGCCAAAGAAAATGACCTTGAGCTTTTTACCTGCTCTGAAGAGCTAGAGCTTAAGCAATTTGGCATCCAACACGGAGCATGTATTGATAAAATTCACATTGAAAAAATTCTTGGTTCTAAAATACATGCTCGTAAGGATAAAAATCAACGTCAAAACTGCCTTTGTGTGGAAAGCATTGACATTGGCACATATAATTGTTGTGCAAACGGTTGTAACTATTGTTATGCCTTAACAACACAGCAAGCATCCATGCGCAACATGGCAAAACATAACCCTAAAAGTCCGGTACTTATTGGTGAAATACCAACAGATGTTATTATTACTGAAAGAGAAAGTTTTAGCATTATCGAACGACAATTGTCGTTGATGACAGAATTTTTTCCATAAGAAAAATTCCAAGCTCTATGGCATGAAAATAAGCCACTTAAAAGAATAGGTGCATTGCACTTATTTTTTTGTACACACAGCATAGAGCAGTTCAACTAAACTGCCGTCACCGTTTGCCATGCTAAAAAAGCAGCAAGAGTCCACACAATAAGGCATACTATTGCGTCAAGAATTTTCCAGGCAAAGGGCTTTGTAAAGTACGGGGCAAGAAGCTTTCCACAAAATGCAAGACTTGAAAACCAGACAATGGATCCACAAGCAGCCCCCACTCCAAAATAATATCGTCCTATCCCTTCATAGTTGGTACTGATGGAACCAAGCAAAACGACAGTATCAAGGTAAACATGAGGATTAAGAATAGAAACAGCGAGTGTTGTCAAAATGACCGCTTTGAGGGGGCGTTTGGCATTTTCCATTTTTACATCAATAACTTGTTGTTTCAAAGCAGAACGAAGAGCTCCAAAACCAAAATAGAACAGAAAAACAATGCCGCCCCATGTGACAAAACTTTGAATTTGCGGATGTGCAACAACAAATCCACCAAAACCAAGAACCCCTAAGGCTATAAGGATGGTATCCCATAGTATACAAATAAGGCACACGGGAATATGATGATTTTGACGTATACTTTGTGACAGCAAAAAAGCATTTTGTGCACCAATAGCCATAATTAGGCTAAGCCCCATACCAAAGCCTTGAATAAAAGGTATCATGTTTATTTTATTCCTAATTATTCTATAATAGGCTTATTGTATTATTCTACACAAGCAGGATTTGTTAAAATAAAGCGCTCATCAACATTTTTTTCACCCCATT
>CAYJHG010000334.1:0-2148 GCA_964369535.1 uncultured Desulfovibrionaceae bacterium | reverse complement strand
TCAAAACCAAAAAGCGTTGCCGATTCAAGATTTGTATAAATAAGATTTTGTTCATCATCCCAAAAATTCACGCCCATGGGCATGGAATCCAGCATAAGCGTATTTCTAAGCTCTGCATCTTTAACTAATATTTCTGCGCGCTTAACTTCTCGCAAGTCTTTAATGAAAGAAAGAGCAACATCTTCGCCCCCAAGTTTTGTACGCACAATAATAACTTCGGAAGGAATGAGCTCGCCATCACGGTCATTGTGCATCCACTCAAAACGTAAATAGCCTTTTTCAAGTACATCAATGTGATTTTTTGCCACTGTTTCCTTGGAATTTCTTCCATCAGGTTGACAAATGGGCGACAGAAGATGAAAATTCTCCATATATTCTTGTTTCGTTTCATAACCAAACATGCGAGCCGTTTCTTGATTACAGTCAATAATATCACCGGCTTTATTCCAAAAAGTTACAGATAATGGAAGGTTGTCATAAGCAACAGCTACAAGTTCTTCTTCCATCTTTTCTTTTTGCAATTCTAATGTTTCGGTAATATCAGTGATAATAGTAAGGCGCACTTTTTCCTTATCATCCCAAGCTATACACGAAGCCATATATTGCAAATATTTACCTAAATTTGCATCATGGTGATTCCAAATATAGGGCTTAGACATATCTTTAAGAATTTCATTCGTACATGTTTTACAAGGTTCATCGTATCCTTTAGATACTTTATAACAATGATTATGTATTACATCATCACATTCAAAAAATGAATACATAGCTTTGTTGCAATATAATATTTCATAGTTTTCTAAATCAGATATATATATGGGCATGGGAAAAGCATCAAGCATGTCTTGCACTTGTTTTTGCTTACGTTCTAAAGCTTTTTTCATGTAGCGCTGGCGCCTGCCATATACCGAAAGCACTGTTACTAAAATAATTAATAATGCTATAATACCAATTAAAAGACTCACGCTGACATAAGACAAAAACTGAACAAATTGTGAGACATAACTGGGCGCTGTTGTATGCTTTAATAAAATAGAATTAAATTTACTGTCGGGAATGGCATCAATAGCTTTATTAAATATGGAAACAAGGCGAGGGTCTACACTGCTATTAAACATAAATGAAAATTTATCATACATGGGCAAGATATTAGCAATATGCAGTAGTGGGTAGTCACCTTCAGAAATAACAGAAAGTGCCGCATGCACATTTTCAAAAGTATAATCAGCAACGCCCTCATCAACAGCTTTATATGCAGCGTTTATATCTTCGAATTCCAAAATTGTATTATTAGGAAAAGATTTTTTAACAAAATTGATTATAACAGGATGCAGTGCTGAAACAGCAAAAACGCTGTCATCAGCAATATGATATCCCTGCCCAACCATGGCTATGGGTGTAACAAGAAAAGTCTTGGACAAAACAGCGCCAAGCTCTTTGGCTTTTTCTGGGTTGGTGTCATAACTTAAGTGCATATCTGTTTTGCCCATGCGTAATTTTTCTAAAGCCTCAGCATAGCTTAAGTTATGTATAAATTTAAATTCCAAACCAGAAAATTCTGCTATGAGCATAAGAATTTCGTAATTTATACCTTTAATATTTTTTTCAACTGCATCATATTCTTCAAAAGGTGGCCAAAAGGCATCATAGGAAACTTCAATGGCTTCGGAGTTAGCAAGATAAGCTTGTTCTTCAGGAGTAAGAGAAAAGTTTTGAGCAGCAAAAGCATTATTATACAAAAAAAACGCACATAAAGAAAATACTATGCAAGATTTTATGAGCAAAAAAATAGAGGGCAAAACTTTTTTTTGTAGAATTTTCATCAAAATCTCCTTTTGCATGGAAACTAAGGCACAAAAGCATTACTAAAACTTTAAAAAAACAAAAAATATATAAGTATATACTTTTCATCTAAGAGTTAACAGTAACTATTTTCTATGTACTCTGTCAATAAGTAAGAGATAAGAACAATAAAACAAGTTTAGCGCTGTGTGAGACCTTGCGCTAAATTCTGAAGTTTATCGGCTCAATAAAAAAACTCATGCAAAAATGCATAAGGCTTTGGCTTGATGGCAAAGCCACTTTGTAGGTTTTGCGTAGCTTATGTCAGCAGAGCTGCCAAGCAAAAAAGGCACTAAAAAACGCAAG
>CAYJHG010000333.1:0-2150 GCA_964369535.1 uncultured Desulfovibrionaceae bacterium | reverse complement strand
ATAGCCATAATAGGTGCTGGACTAGCTGGCACTGAATGTGCTTTAACTCTTGCGAAATACGGTATAGCCAGCACATTATTCGAACAAAAACCACTACACCTTTCTCCAGCTCATAACTCAAATGACTTAGCAGAATTAGTCTGTTCTAATTCTTTACGTTCCAACGAATTAGCATCAGGTATAGGCTTACTTAAACAAGAACTAAGGGAACTTGAAAGCTCTTTTATGCATCATGCCGATACCAATACAGTCCCAGCCGGTAAGGCATTAGCCGTAGATAGAGAACATTTTGCCAAAAGTATCACAAAACAAATAGAAAACGAAAGCCTCATTACTATAAAATATCAACAAATTCAGTCTATCCATGATATGGTCCTAAATGAATTTGAACATATCGTTTTAGCCGCAGGACCTCTTATGTCTGATAACTTAGCCGATTCACTCAATTCTGTTTTAGACGGAAATGATTTATATTTTTATGATGCTATTGCCCCAATCATAGCAGCAGACTCTTTAAATATGGATATTGTCTTTAGAGGTTCACGCTACCAAGAGCCAGAAGAGGGTGCCATTAGCGGAGAATATCTTAACTGCCCCATGGAAAAAGATGAGTATTTTGCCTTCCATGAAGCCTTACTCAATGGTGAAAAAGTTAAAGCAAAAGACTTTGAAATACACTTTGAAGGCTGTATGCCCATAGAAGCATTAGCTGAAAGAGGACCGCGCACATTAACTTTTGGACCATTGAAACCTGTTGGATTTATTGACCCACGCACAGGACATCGCCCCTATGCCATTGTACAGTTGCGCACAGAAAATCTCAATGAATCCATGTACAATCTTGTCGGCTGTCAAACAAAATTAACCTATGCCGCACAAAAAAATATTTTCCGCATGATACCAGGACTTGAAAGTGCAGAATTTATACGCTTTGGTTCAATGCACCGTAATACTTATGTTAATGCACCTAAAGTTCTTGATGAAAATTTATGCTTAAGAACATATACTGCTAAAAAAATTCGCCTCATAGGACAAATAACAGGCGTTGAAGGTTATGTAGAATCAGCCGCTTGTGGCTTGTGGGGAGCACTAAAACTAATAGCAGAAATAACAGACAAAATACTAACCCCTCCACCTCCACAAACAGCACTAGGAGCTCTTATCCTACACTTGCAAAGGCCTGTAAAAAAATTCCAACCTTCAAATGCAAACTTTGGACTTATGCCTGAATTAGACGAAAGAGCAAAAAAGAAAGAACGCAAAGCACTATACAGCGAAAGAGGACGTAAAGCTTTTGCTAGTTGGCTACAACAACATAAAATATATGGATACTAGAGCATATTCACATAAACGCCTTTTCGGTTCAAACGATTCTAAATATGTTAGTAGTTACTATTAAAGTAATCTTTGCAATATACAAAATCATATCAGTTTTTACAATAAAAATTAAACTTTTACAGTAATTTATTCTTTCAAGTAAATTACTTTGCCGCAGGCTGGGCTTTTGCAAATATGCGAAGCAAATTTGCAAAAGGTACAGACTGCTAGTTTTTGTGTGCTTTTGAGCGGCTTATAAGATTTTTTCTGCTCGCAAGGAAAAAAATATTTTGTAAATTTTAACGTACTCAAGTACGTGAATTTGCAAAATGTTTTTTGACGCTGCGAGCAGGAAAAAGATGAAACCACCAAAAGCACACAAAAGTAATAACAACAAACAAAACATATAGATACTTGCCAATAGCTATCATTGCGTCAGACTTCGCTTGCTTTGATGAAATATACTCTTCTCGAAAAGGCACACTTAACGACACTCTTAACTGTTCCCTGATAGACTGAACACTGATTCAATCTTTAATGAATATTCTTTTACCTAAAGCTCAAATATAGTACAAAACATTTTTTCCCACACAAAAAACAACAAAAATACCGTTATAAATATAAAATACATTATTTTGATTTTTTTTAATCAATGCCATTAAGATAATAATTCAAAATAATGTATTTTTTTAAAGTTTTCAACAGGTAAGTTACGACTTACGGAGAGTTGACAAGGTGTAGCTTGTGAGGCATAAATAAAAAAAGTGGGATGAAGTGGTAAAAGGTGGTAAGAAGTGGAAAATGGTGTGAGCATAGTGGATTTTAAAAATCAT
>CAYJHG010000332.1:0-2158 GCA_964369535.1 uncultured Desulfovibrionaceae bacterium | reverse complement strand
TGCCAGAAGCGTCAAAAGGCCCACCCACCACAGCAATGGGGCTTACGCTAATGCGCTTATTCACCACGGGAATGCCATATTTATCGCCTACTTCATTGCACACTTGCACAAGGTTTTTGGCATATTTCAAGATTTTTTTGCGCACATTGTCGGTAAAAACATCAATGTCGTGGCTTTGGCAATCAAAAAGGCTGACACCAAGGGTAACAGTACGCATGTCCAAATGTTCGTTACGCACCATATTCAAGGTGCTTATGACTTCGCGGTCAGAGAGCATAAAAATTCCTTATAGTAAGATCTCTGCACAATTTTTTTATATCTTTTTTTGCACAAAAATATAAAACTTTCTTTTTGAAAATTTGTGCCGTGCAGAGATAAAGGCACAAAAATCCATCACTTAACGGGCAAGCAAAGCTCGCCCTATTCTTGATTTTTGGTCGCATTGACTGCCGTCAACGCTCCATGAGGCCCTACGCAATGAATTGCGCAGCGACCTCATATTATAATGAAGAAACACGGTGCATGGCCTCAAAAATATCGCGGTGTTGCAAGCTCATTTGCAATGATAAGCGTTGCCCCTGTTCGCGCAATTCACGGCGCAAAGTGCGCATATCAAGATGCCTTGGAATCATAACCTCAAAAACAAAAAGGGCATGGCCTTCTCTGTCAGCATCGGTAATGGCCTTTAAGTTTTCAATATTTACATTGTGCCGCGCAAAAACATTGCTTAAAGCGGCAATGAGTCCCGGTCCATTGGGGCCATTGGCTGTTATCACAAAGGCTTCGCATTCCAAAGACTCACCCCAAGCTTTTTCTATGGCCGGACGTACAATAACCGACAAATCCACTTGCTTTTGCAAAAGCCCTTGCTGTAAATGCACATGCAAAGCTTCACTAGAAAGACTCTCCTTTGCCTGCACAGTGAAAATTGCAGCAAATTCGCCTTCTAAAATAGTTTGTGATACCGCAAGAATATTGCAATGCGCATCTTCCATAAGGCTTGCTATGGCTGCCACTACGCCGGGGCAATCGCGCCCCAAAAATGATACTGCTAAATTATGGTGCATGGTATTCCTTTTTATAATAAATTGCGTGTTAGCAAGTCATAAGACTTATGCCTCTAAGCTTCAAGCAAAAACTTGCACTTAAGCCCAAAAAAAACTATGTAAGAGGCATAACAATATTTGAGGAATTCTATGCAAAACACCATAATACTTGCCACAACCAATGCCGGAAAAATCCGCGAATTGGCAGAAGAGTTAGCAGCCTTTGGCTTAACGGTCTTAGGTTTAGCAGACTTCCCAGAGGTGGGAGAAATTGAAGAAACAGGCGTAACTTTTGAAGAAAATGCCTTATTAAAAGCCAAAACCGTGGCCAGTATAACTGGGTATGTGGCCATTGCCGACGATTCAGGCCTTGAAGTGGACGCTTTAAATACCGCACCCGGCGTGTATTCCGCTCGCTATGGTGATTCCCTGCAAGCCCTAGCCAATGAAACAAAGGATGAACGTAACATTCGCAAGCTTTTGCAAGAACTTGCAAACACGCCCCCAAAAGAGCGCCAAGCAAGATTTGTGTGTGCTATGGCTGCATGCAAACCCAATGGCCAGCATATTGTGGTGCGCGGCACATGGGAAGGGGAAATTCTTGAAAAAGCGCAAGGGCAGAATGGCTTTGGATATGACCCTGTTTTTTTTGATAAAGAATTGCAATGCTCGGCGGCAGAACTCACCAAGGATGCAAAAAATGCTCGCAGCCATAGAGGAAATGCCCTGCGCTTGCTTATGCAGCAATGGCAGGGCTTTTACGGATAATAGTATTAGCCTTTACTAGCTCGCTATGCCTCTTTTGATTGCATAACGCTTGGACGTACTTCCTGTTGGCAGGAATTACGCCTCTTCATCAGCGGCGGCTTCTAGTGTTGCCAGTTGAGCTTCAAGTTGTGATAATTCTGCTTGTAATTGATCCACACGCGATTGATCTGGATTAGTACTTTTTGTATCACCGTTGGTGGCAGCTTTTCCGGCAATGGAAGCTAATTCAGAGGATACTTGTTGAATTTGTTTTTTCACATCTTCAATGGCATCACTACCAGAACTTTGCGTAGAATTACCTGACCTGTGTTTATCTAGTGTTTCGGTGAGTTGCTGCCCCACAG
>CAYJHG010000331.1:0-2171 GCA_964369535.1 uncultured Desulfovibrionaceae bacterium | reverse complement strand
CTTAACACAGCTAAAATAACATTACGTAACTGTGGCATAATCTCTCCATAAGCAATTCATTTTACAAAGTTAATGCATTTTATCGCATTTTGAATTGCTGTTCGATAGCTTTATAAACCAAGGCATTGCCATTTTTATTATAGTGAAAATCACCCAATAGGTAATTATTATGTAAAACATCTTCTAAGGAAGTTTCGTCCATTTCTTTATAAAAAAGCGGATTTGCATCAATAAAGTTGGCACAATTTTCTCTTTCACAAAATTCTTTCCATAAAGTTACACCTCTATGATTTTTAGGAACATATATCAACTGTGCTGGCCAGGGATACACAAGAACTGACATTTTAATATTATGCGCATCTAACAAGTTTTTAAGTTTTGTCATGTTTGTAACGTTTTGTGCAATAGCCCCTTCAACGCCTTTATCCCCATAGTTGGGAGGGTTATCAGCGTGTGTCCAATTAGATTGATATGACAATACATCAAAATTTTTAATCATCACACGTGTAGGATAAAAATATTCATATATAATAAGATTAATGAACCATGTGTATTTAAAATATTTTTCAAATACATTTATGCTTTTTACTGTATCTTCCTGTTGTTTTTGAACAATACCTGAAGATGTTACTTTTTGTTTTTCTACAACCCTATCACCTTCTAGCGTATACAGCACACCTTCATTGCCAATATCGCTAATATCAGCTCCAACAATCACATGCTTGAAAGTAAAACCTTGCTGTAAAAGATAGACGATTTTAGCATAAAAGATAGAAGGTGAATAACTTGCAACACCTAAGTTTACAACGCTTAAAGATGGATTATTTTGTGCAAAGAGACCTACAAAACTATCTTCATAGGCCATACCCACACCTTCGGTAAAAGAGTCACCCATAAAGGCTATGTCATAACTCTTGGAGGTGGGCTTGCCTTTGTCATCACATGATATTTTAAAAGCGTATTCATTGGTACAAAGTCTGTAAAAATTATCGCCCCATGAAGCTTCATTGTCCAAATTAGGTTTTAAATCATGATGGTAAACATCATGCCGCATACCAGTTACAAAAGCTAACGCGTTATTTTGTTGTGAAATGGGATCAAGCTTAAGAGCGGTTAAAAGAAAATCTGCTCCTAAAAAAAGTACAGCCGTCACAAATATGACAACCACAATGTTACGTATAAATGACATATGTTCCTCAAAAGCAAAAAAAAGCTATGCTTACACCAAAATGGAATAAGCATAGCTTAAAAAAAAATAGTTCTAAAACTTAAGCTTCCATGCCATTCACAGCACGAGCTAAGCGAGAAATTTTACGCGCAGCTTTTTTCCAATGTAAAGCGCCCTTGGTGGCGGCTTTATCAAGCATGGAATTGGCAGCTACCAAGGCTTGGTTGGCAGCTTCCTTATCATTGGCCGTAATGGCAGCACGAACTTTCTTTACAACATTCTTCACACGAGTGCGAGCAGCGCGGTTGCGCTCGGCACGAACAAGACTTTGCTTGTGACGCTTAATGGCAGACTTATGGTTAGCCACGGTTTCCTCCGAATAGTTTTTGAAATATATACTTTACTCAAGCCTTACATCAACGGCTCTTGAGTGTTCCCAGCATGTCGAACGCGCATAATTATCTTCTTTCCTTCATGGTGTCAAGCAATAATATGAGGGAAAGATATGCATTTATACCTGCAGTGCAGAAAAATCGGCAAAATTGCCCATTCTGTCCAGAAGTGCTTTAAGTATATTCAAGCGATTTATGCGCAATGCTTCATCTTCACACATAACCATAACCGTATCAAAAAAAGCGTCCACAGCAGGGCGAAGTTCTAATAAAAGTTCAGGAATAGCCGCAAATTCTTTAGCATTCCAATATGCATCAAACTTAGGCAAAGCCACATCAAGAGCTTTTGCCAAGTTTTTTTCGCCATCTTCTTGCAAAAGTTCAGTTTTATACACAGCGTCTAAAGCGTATTCTTGGCCTTGTTTACGCACAATATTAGAAACACGCTTAAAAGTTTGCACAGCTTCGGTATAACGCGGGCTTGCGTGTAAACTTTGCAAAGCCTGCAAACGGCCATAGGCAGCGCACACATCAAAACTGCCGGCTCCTAAGGTGGCTTCCACAAGTAAAGTATCTGCACCTTTGCCCTGCCAATAATTTTTTACGCGCCC
>CAYJHG010000330.1:0-2175 GCA_964369535.1 uncultured Desulfovibrionaceae bacterium | reverse complement strand
AGATTTTTTAAGGAAATTTTTGTTCCTGTATTATATTGGCTCAATGAATTTCTGGGTAACCAAATGCCAAAGGGCGTGAAAAGATCGTGTAGAGTGGATGAACAATCGCGGTAATCATTGGTACCACCCCAACCATAGGCTTGCCCCATCATGACCATGCCAAGTTTGGCTATGATTTGTGCGCGTAATGGCAGGGGCATGGGCGCAGCTTCTTGATTAGATAGTGATATTTCAGTTAATTGAGCATAGCCTCCTGTACCGCGAGTGGGCAAGAGCAATGCCAAATTATTGCCGCTTTTTTGGCTTATGGGAAGCACGGTGCCCATGTGGGCTTGGCCCGCATGCTTAAGCTGCACCTTGTCTTTAATGAGGGCTGCTAAGGCTTTACTGCTGTAAGTGCGCGCAAAGTCTTCTTGTACATACGCTATATCATTACTTGGCAACCAGCCGCTGGTGCGTGGGCTGTCCACAAATACCCACATGCCGTCGCGTGAAATATGGTTAATATATAAAGGCATGCCGGGGGGGAGGGCGGAATATTGGAAATAATCAAAAGGATTCTGCCCCACAATGGGTGTGGGTTTGCTAAAGCGTGTGGCAGAGGTTGGCATTTCGCGTAAATCTGTTTGGCGTAAGGTTATACCTTTTCTTTGGGTATTGGGATAATTTATGGCCGAAGCATTGCTTTTCAGGCCGTCCCATTGCTGTTTTGTCCAAGGTTGCGCGCCGTGATAACCACGCGCCGAACCAAGGCTATTTTGAAAATTGGCTAAAGAAAAGCGAGCTTTGTCTTTGTCCCACGGGGAAAAGAAAGCGCGTCTGAAATTGGAGAGGTGTTGCACTTGTGCGCTTTGTGAAAGCAACACTTGGTTATTATCCAGTTTTTCTGCAAAATAAGGCAAGTTTTGCGGTATATCTTCAATATCATCAACCATACCTCTTTGGAAGGAAGGGTGCCCTTCGGGAAAGCGCGAAGAACATGCGCAAAGGCAAAGCAAAAGTGCCAATAAAAGAATAAAGCGAATGTTTTTGTGATATGTTTTCATGGTCTTATATAAAGTTTATAGTTACAGTATACTTATGTAAAAAATCCACGGGCAAATAGCTTGTTTTGGCATGGCGCAAGCCTTCTTCGTCCAAGTCTTGAGCCCTGTTGACAAAGTCTGTATTTTGCCCAGCATGTTGCACAAAAAGCGTGTTCATGCTCTGGTACACACCCCTGTAATCACTGTGCCCTTTTTCGTAGTGCACGGCAAGGGTGCTTTGCCCCTTTGGCCAATCTAAAACTTCGCCCACGCTAAAGGCTACCAATTTGTCCGCCACATATAGGGCGCCGCCTAAAAGTTCCGGAAAAGCTTGCCAATGGCTGAGTACATGGTTGATGGCTTCATTTTCTGCTTTTAGAGCCATAGATTTTGAACATTCATGCCAGCGGCACCATTCGTCTTGCAGGGCGAGCACATCTTCAATTATATTGCTGCTGATACATCGATAATCGGGGCTGCCATATTTTTTTGCAAAGCTGTTCACATGGTTACGCTTGCGATGATAGCGATTGCCACTCAATGTGGCAAGATCCTTGCTGTTATAAATATATTCCCATTGGCCGCGGCATTCTTCAAGGGTTACCTTGTGGGGTAATGTTTCTTGTAAGTGCAGGGCAAGGCTTTTGGGCACGCGTATAAGTCTAATGGTTTTAGTCTGTTCTTGGCTTAGATGGTTGAGCAAGGCTTCGTGTTGCCAATCCACATCTTGCCACTGACCTATGGGAGCCCAGAAAGTGGGTATGTCGTTTGGAAGATTATTGAAAAAATTTGGTGTGGGCTTAAGCCAACAGAGTTTGTCTGTAAAATGCCAATGAAGGCCAAAATATTCGCGCCAACCCCAAAGGTTTATAAATGTATAATCTATGGATTTTTCTGGCATTTTATTCCAGAATTGTTCGTATTTGTTTTTGTCTTTTATATCAATGGAAGAAAAAAGCATATTTCACCTAGGTATTATATTGTTGTTATTTTGTCTTTTTTTGGGCATGCATGGCAAAGCGTGTCCAGTCGGCTTTATACAGTACAAGTAGCATGATAAGGGATTGCACCACTTGTGATAAAACCATGCCAAGAAAAACTCCTGAAGCGTTTAGCCAAATAAAATGGCCAAAAATCCACGCTATGGGCA
>CAYJHG010000329.1:993-2179 GCA_964369535.1 uncultured Desulfovibrionaceae bacterium | reverse complement strand
GATAAATCAAGAGTAGGCGCAATTTATTTGCGCCGTTAAACGATTGATTTTCGTGTCTTACTGCCAAGGCAGCTTTGCTGTCTTAGGCGGCACAAACGCCCGCAAGGGGGTTTGTCATCAAACTTGAAAGCTTTAAAAAAGCTTTAGCATAATATATTTATGGGGGATTTATATATCATATAAATCCCCCATAATGCTTTAACAATCAATACATTCCCACACACCTTATGCAGGACGAAGCACTTTATTATTCATTTTCTGTTTTATAATTTGGCGTGTACTGGCAAAAAAGTTTTCGTATATATTCAAGATTAGCTTCACTATCAAACATAGTATCCATAAGTTTTTTTGCATTAGACCCCATGTGCTTAACGCTCTCTTTGTCTTTCAGCATCTTACTTATGGCCTCAGCCAAGGCTTTAGCATCGCGTTGCGGCACCAAATATCCAGTTTCACCGTCTTTTACTATATCATGAATGCCGGCTATTTGGCTTGCAACCACGGGTAAGGCATGGCTCATAGCTTCAATAACTACATTGGGTAAACCATCACTGTCGCCGGTTTTTTTTACTATAACGCTAGGCATAACAAAAATATCACTGGCTATAATATATTCTAAAATACAATCATGTGTTATAAAACCGGCTAGATGCACATGGTCTTCCAGGTTATATTTATGGATATATCCTTGCAATTTTTTCATCCATGGACCAGAACCAACAATGGTTAATTTAACCTTAATTCCTTCTTTTATTAACAAAGCCATGGCTTCTATTAAATAGTCATAACCCTTTTTTTCTACAAGCCTGCCTATGGCCAAAAGCTTATAGGGTTCTTGCAAGTTCATGAGCGCCTGTCTTTTTGTCTCTAGCGTTCGCACATTATAGGTAACATGTAATTTGTCGCGTTTTTCTTCGGAGAGCAAAGAGGCCATAAGTGGTATTTGATAGGAAGATTCAGATCGAGCAAAAGCACAATCATTGAGCTTTTCTTGCAAAAAACCGTCGGGAGGGCGTACATCTTTAGCTCTAGCCGTAAAAGAAAAAGGAATGCCATTTAAATAATTAACTACCCAAGCTGCTGTGGCAGGCCCACTGGCCCAAGGACTATGAATATGTTCAATTCCAAGGTCTTTACAACGCTCTGCTAAATAAAATCCACTTAAACAAGCCCACATACCCTCAAG
>CAYJHG010000329.1:0-983 GCA_964369535.1 uncultured Desulfovibrionaceae bacterium | reverse complement strand
CAAGGTGCATCTCCAGATCTCGCCAACGTCGCCAAAAAAGCGTTTTGATAACATACAATGTCTTTTGAGGTTCTTTTCGGAAACGTCGTATTACGGCTGCAAAAATGCGTCCCGTAGCTCGTATCCCAAGATTTTCAATGGGAATAGATGTGTTTGCCATATGATGCGCAAGATTTTCATGGTTTTTACCATAGAGAGAAATAACAGACACGGGGAAATTTTGCGCATAAAACTTTTCAATTTCATGGAATACAAAAGTTTCTGAAGCCTTAGGAAACCAATGGCTTATATAAAGGATGCGCGGCAAACTTTTGCAATGCAACATGGCGCTAGGTGAATTCTGTATTATATGCATTCTTGATCTCTAAAGAATACGTGAGTGCTATATTGCAACAAAAACATAAACATTCGGAAAATTACCTCATCCTTGATGGCAATAGGATATGTACTGCACATACATTCATACCATGACAATACAGAAAATAGGGATTTGAATTTATATTCATTAAATATTAATATGTCAACAAAAAAAGGATTTTAAATTATTTAACCTAAAATTTACATAATGCAAATGTAATTCTTCTAATAAAAAAATGAAATAAAGCCTTTGCTATTTTTGCAGATCTAAACACACAAATAGTTTACTATTTTTTATGCTTAAAGAATGGACTAAGCGTAGCAGATATTGACAAATACCCATTGCGGTATTAACCTTTAAGTTCCCGCTTAAAAAATTGTGAGGAATATGTATGGCAGTGGAAGGAATTATGCAGTATTCGGGTCAAAGCCCGTTTGATTACCTAGAAAGTACGCCTAATTACGTGCCAAATTCCATTGCGCCCATTTCTGAAAATGAGCAAGCCTCTGGCATTGCCGGTAGCCAAGGCCAAAAACAAGGCCAAAAGCAAGATGGAGACCGCTCGTCCAAACATTCCTTTGAGCAAAGTTTTCAAAAAAGTCTTAACGACAGTGTCACCCTAAGC
>CAYJHG010000328.1:0-2181 GCA_964369535.1 uncultured Desulfovibrionaceae bacterium | reverse complement strand
ATTCGTCAATGGCCACTTCTAATTGCTCCACACGCTCAGGTTCCACACCAAGACGGTTCAAGGTCTCGGCAATGTTTTCCTTACGACGATTACAAATTTCAGAACCCTTCACAAAGTGGCACTGATAATCGTCGCCGTATTTACAACCAAGCAACATAACACCGTCAAAGCCCTTACTCATGGCATCAGACACCCAAATGGCATTGATGGAACCAAGGCAGCGCACAGGAATTATGCGAGCATAGGGGCTCCAGCTTTTGCGACGCACAGCTGCCATATCAAGAGCTGGGTAGGCATCGTTTTCGCATGCTAAAATGAGTACGCGCGGGCCATCGTTTTTAAAGTCTTTGGGCACCGTTACTTCGCGTATCATGGAGCCTATTTGGTCAATATTATAGTTTGCAAAGGAAATAACACGCTCAGGACAAGCGCCAAAGCATGTGCCGCAACGACGGCAACGAGCCGGATTGGGCTTTGGAGTTCCTTTTTCATCATCATCAAGAGCGCCAAAGGGGCATTCTTCTGTGCAGCGTTTGCATTGGGTGCAGCGCACAAAGTTGAAGATGGGATAGGACAAATCACCAGAGCGTGGGTGCACAGCAACACCGTGACTTGAGGCTTCAATACACTGTATAGCTTTTAAAGCAGCGCCATAAGCGTCTTCTTCGCAAGCGTCCATGGTCATGGGTTGACGTACGCATCCTGCTGCATACACACCTGTACGGCGTGTTTCATAGGGGAAGCAGATGTAATTGGAGTCAGAGAATCCGTCAAAAAGATCAAGGTCTGGGAAATCAGGTCCTTGACGATAGTCAAATTGCATGACGGCTTCTTTAGCTGTGGTTGGTACAATACCTGTGGGTAAAACAACCACGTCAACATCAAGGTCAAAGTCCATACCAAGCAAGGTATTTTGACAAGTTACGGTAAGCGCTTCGCCATTTTGGGCAATATTTGTCACATCGGCCTTGGTCATCATAATGCCAAGACGGTCTTGAGCAAATTTATAATAGCGCTCCATAAGTCCTTGCACAACCATATGTTTATACAAAATAAACACTTGTGCGCCTTCGTCTGCATCGCAAACGGCATTGGCTAAGCGCAAAGCTGCCACAGAAGACACTGAGTTAGAATAACCAAGGTGCTTAATGCACTCTAAGTCTTCTTTTACAAAGGTTACTTCGGCTTCTTCGCCAGCAGCAGCAGGCGTAGGACACGCTTGGCCTTCAGCTGCTTCTGGAGCTTCTTGCTCACAAGAGCAGGCGGCCTTTGCCGCTTCTTCAGCCAAGGTGGTATCAAGCACAAAGGCTACGCGCTTGGGCTTAATTTTGCCTTCGCGTAACTGCTTGCCAAATTCACCGGCATGCATAACATTTGGCAACACACCATAACCCATGGGAGCCAAATATTTTTTGGCATCAAGAGGCACCCAACCTGTGGAAAGCACCGCAGCACCAACAGCCACTTCTACTTCACCATTTTCGGTGTTGATGGTGGCCATAAACTCGCCTGGTTGACCGGAGAGCTTACCCATGGTGGCATTGGTATACACAGTGATTTTGGCATGGTTTTTTACAGCCATAATCTTTGCTTCAAGGCCCGATGATTGTGGTTCGGTCCAAGGAGCTTCAAGTGGTGTTGCTTGTGGAATGTTATGCACATGTCCACCAAGAATTTCTGCTTTTTCCACCACAACCACTTCATAATCAGCTTCTGCCAATTGCATGGCGGCTGTAAGACCTGTCCAGCCACCGCCAACCACAAGCACACGGCGCACACCTTCGGTCACAGAGGCTTCAGGTGGGCTAGCTTTTTGCAACTTCACCACACCCATATTCACGTAATCTCGTGCCAATTGGGTTAAGAGCTCAGGAGCAGTGTTGGATACGGCAGTACCGTCGGGATTTTTATAAGCAAGAACACATTGTTCACGCAAGTTTACGCGCTCAACCATCACTTCGCCAAAGGCATATATGCCTGTATCATAGCGAGGGGAAGAACCGCATATCAAAACACCGTCAAGTTCGTTGGCAGCAATATCTGCTTGAATGTCGGCTACTGCGTCAGCAAGCACAGGATAGCTTTTCACTATGGGAGTCAAGTCGCCCCATTTAGCACTTACTGCAGCAGCGATTTCGTCAACAGGAACGCCACCGCCAATATTTTGTATGTCAAAATAGA
>CAYJHG010000327.1:0-2189 GCA_964369535.1 uncultured Desulfovibrionaceae bacterium | reverse complement strand
GCAGCAAGTGCAAGTGCGTATTGGCAAAGTTAATCCTTTGCTTAATGAAATGAGCCTATTAGAAGTCATTGAAATGTGAGGTGCTTATGGAATTAATTGGAATTTTTGCAAGTTATATCATTGGATCTATTCCCTTTGGTTTGATTTTTGCGCTGAGATTGTGCGACATAGACCCTCGCACTGCCGGTTCGTGTAATGTGGGTTCCACCAATGTGGCGCGCCTTTGTGGTAAAAGATACGGTATTTACACACTTATTGCCGACGTTCTTAAGGGGTGGGTGCCCGTATATGTGGCCATGGCCGCCAGCAATAATAATGCTTTTGTGGTCAGTCTTGTGGCTTTGGCGGTGATTTTGGGGCATGTTTTTTCCGTATTTTTGTGCTTCAAAGGCGGTAAGGCCGTGGCCACCAGCGTGGGCGTTTTTGCAGCCATAGCTTTTGGGCCACTTTTTTTGGCTGTGCTGCTTTGCCTTGGCCTTATTTATTATTTTGGCTATGTGTCTTTGGGCTCATTAGCCTTAGTAGTAGCTATGCCGGTTTTATTGTTTCTTTCAGGATATTGGGCTTACATACCCTTGTCCGTCTGTGTCGTGGTACTGGTTTTTTGGTCGCATAGAGAAAATATACAACGTCTTATTTGCGGTGAAGAAAAATCTTGGAAAAAGAGTGAATACAAGGAGTAGTTCATGCAGGCCTCAAATGTTTTCCCAGAATACAGGGGAAAATTGGAATATGTTTGCTTAAGCTGTGATGCGCGCTATGCCAGCGACAGTTTATTGTATACCTGCCCTCAATGCGGCGGTGTATTTCTTTTGGAAGACACCACTTTTGATACCCTAAAAGCCAAAGATGGCGCAGAATGGCGGAAGCTTTTTGATGCGCGTGCCGCTACAAATACTACGGCTTTACGCGGTATTTTTCGCTATTATGAGCTTATGGCGCCGGTTATGGACGCCGAAGATATTGTCTATCTTGGTGAAGGTATAACCCCCATTATCGAGGCCTCCCCATCCCTGAAAAAACATACAGGCTTGAATTTTTCCTATAAAAATGATGGACAAAATCCCAGCGCTTCCTTTAAAGACCGCGGCATGGCCTGCGCTTTTAGCTATTTAAAAGCTTTGGCGCGTAAAAATGCTTGGGATGAAGTGCTCACTGTGTGCGCTTCCACAGGCGACACTTCTGCCGCTGCCGCGCAATATGCCGCCTATGTGGGGGCTCCGCTCAAATCTGTGGTATTATTGCCTGCAGGCAAAGTGACACCACAACAGCTTTCTCAACCCCTTGGCAGTGGAGCCATGGTTTTGGAAATGCCGGGTGTTTTTGACGATTGCATGAAGGTTGTAGAATTACTTGCCGAAACGTGCCGTGTAGCCTTGCTCAATTCCAAAAATAGTTGGCGCATACTTGGGCAAGAATCCTATGCCTATGAAGTGGCGCAATGGTATAACTGGGACGTGCAAAACATCAATCTTTTCGTGCCCATAGGTAATGCTGGCAACATCACAGCCATCATGTCCGGCTTTTTGAAGCTGCACAAACTTGGCATTATTGAAAATTTACCGCGCATTTTTGGGGTTCAATCGCATCATGCGGATCCCGTCTATCGTTATTATGCCGCCAATCCTGAAAAAAGAGTGTGGCAACCTGTGAGCGTGACACCAAGTGTGGCCCAAGCGGCCATGATAGGCAATCCCGTTTCTTTCCCACGCGTGCAGCGCTTGGTGGATGCTTATGTGGCCAAAGCCGGAGAAAATGCCTTTAACGTGGTACAAGTAACAGAGCAGCAAATTATGGATTCCATGCTTTTGGTCAATAGTCACGGGCATATAGCTTGCACCCAAGGTGGCGAATGCCTAGCAGGGCTTATACACGCGCGTGAACTTGGCCTTGTGCAAGAGCATGAACATTCTGTGCTGGACGCCACCGCACACAGTCTGAAATTTGCCGATTTCCAAGACATGTACTTTAACGATGCTTTTGCTCCTGAATATGGCGTAAAGCCACATGATAGCTTGAAAAATTCACCGCATCTGCTTTTGCAAAGCAATGAAAAAGAAGGTCTTGCATCTGAAGCTTACACAGCTAAAGTAGCAGAAATTATTGTACAAAAACTTGGCTTGCAGAAATTGTAATTTGTTTTTTTATGAAGATGTTAAGACCTCTGTGCATGCTTTGCACAGAGGTCT
>CAYJHG010000326.1:0-2213 GCA_964369535.1 uncultured Desulfovibrionaceae bacterium | reverse complement strand
CTCAAGCCACTGTGTCCAGTCAAAACGAACAGCAAATGCTCATAACCAACGATGCAGCCAACAAGCGTTCTACCATTTTGCAAATGGCTCAAAGCCTTATGCAAGCTGCAGCAGATGCCAGAAAAACAGCTGCACAAACTTAAAAAAACATGTAAAACATGTAGGCATTTGGAAGGGGCATGCCCCTTCCAGATGCACCATACAGCACTTGTGACTTTTTATCTTTTATGGCACACTGCGCAATTATGTACATTTATAGCCCCTAAGGGAGTATTCTCGCATGTTCCAGCGCGCTTTTTTACAAATTTTTATAGCAATAATGGTGGTTTTCCTACCTATTAAAAGTATGGCCGCCACCTTTTATTATAGTGCTGAAAATACTCCTTTGGCGGAGTTTCTTTGCGCCTATGCCACACATTTAGATAAAGCCTGTGTTGTATCAACTGACCTACAAGGCAGCATCACAGGGCAATTTTCTTTTGATACGCCACAAGAATTTATGGGTTTTGTGGATCGCTCCAAAAATATTGCCTCGTATTTAAATGCGTCTACCATGCATTTTGACAGCAAAAATGCTCTGCAAAATGAAGTAATTCCCTTGGGTCACTCCGGAATTTCCGGCCTTAAACAAAATTTACGCCAAATGGGCGCCTATGACCCTCAATACCCCTTACGTTCAGGCAACGAAGGCATGATGGTTATGGTCACAGCGCCCAAGGCCTATGTGGATATTATTCGCTCTATTGCCGATACTCTCATCCAAATGAGTCCACCCATTCCCAAGATCACTCGTGTTTTTCGTTTAAAACACGCCTTTGCCGACGATGTGGATGTGACCATTGGGCAGCAAAGAAAAAATCTGCCCGGCGTGGCTTCGCTTTTACGCCAGTTGGTGGGCACCCAAGATATTGCCAATGCCAACAACCAAGAAGCGCCCTATCAAGGACAAGTCAATAGACGCATGGGTCAAGGTCTTGCACGTTCAGGCGGAACCCAAGGCCATGTGCCCACGCAACAAGACGTAGAAGGCAAAAGCTCTTCTGCCATTGCAGCCCCATCCATAACCACGGGTGCGCGCATTTTGGCAGACCCACGCTTAAATGCAGTTATTGTGTGGGATGAAGAACACCTTATGCCTTTTTATGAAACCATTATTGAAGAACTTGATAAGTCGGTGTTTTTGGTGGAGATACGAGCAGCCATTGCCGATGTTAATGTGGGCAGCGCCCGTTCCTTGGGACTCAGCTATCAATACAATGGCACACACAATAACACTACCATTCTTGGCGGCGCAAATACCGGTACGGTTTCCAACCCCTTAGATTTTGCCAGCACCGTGGGGCAGGGTTTGCAAGTAACCAGCATTTTCACCAATGGCATTGATACGCTTATGGCCCGCATTGAAGCCTTGGAAACAGAGGGAAATGCTTCTGTTCTTTCGCGCCCAACGGTACTCACATCGGATAATATCGAAGCCATTTTAGAAAATACCAATACGTTTTATGTGCAAGTAGAAGGCTATCAAACTGTTGATCTTTTTGACGTCACCTATGGCACTGTGCTGCGCGTTACCCCGCAAATTGTGCATCAAGAAAATGGTAAGCCACTTGTAAAACTTGTAATAAATATTGAAGACGGTGTCAGCACACCCCCTTCAACAAGTTCCGGCCTCAGTTTACCGCAAGTGGGTAAAACCACCATCAGCACCCAAGCCGTGGTTGGCAATCAGCAAGCCTTGGTTATTGGCGGATATTATTATGAAAGCAAAGAAGTGAGCGCCAATGGCGTGCCGGTGCTTATGCACATACCCATTCTTGGGCATCTTTTTAAAACCGAGGATGACAGTGTGGGCAAACGCGAAAGACTTTTTATTATTTCACCGCGCATTGTAGACCCACTCAATATTCCCGACCTGCCACCAAGCCTCACCGCGTCCTTTGATAAAACTCTGCATCCACAGGTGGCACAGCCTGCTAGCGGTTGTTCCAAAAGAACATCCATGACCCCAGAGGCACGTCAAGATGTCCCTATGAATGCACCAACTGTGTATAATGAACCCATGCCCATAGGCTCACCAAGAGTGCAACCCATGCCTGCGGCCATGCCCACAGACAAGGCAAATAGCGGTAATTCACTTTAATACTAGGAACATAAGGACTCATTGTGAACAGAATATTGCGCATACTTTCAGGCCTCCACCAAGGGGCACAAAT
>CAYJHG010000325.1:0-2215 GCA_964369535.1 uncultured Desulfovibrionaceae bacterium | reverse complement strand
CCGTCCCAATTAAAGAGGCCATGGCGCCTTGCTTCTGGCAGGCTGGCCGGAACGTGTTCATGAATATGCACATAAAAGCTATAACCGGCTTGATCTAGTTCGGTTTTTTTATCGTTAAAATCTAAAGGCCAGCCGGGATATAACCACACATTGCCGCCATAATTTCTGGCCCAAAAAATTTCACCCTTGGGACTCATAAAGGGCTCATTGGCCTTGATACCAAGCAGGCCAAATCGAGCAATACCCACAGGCCAAAACCCGTCCAGCACAAAACCTAAAGGCAAAGGACTTTCTTTGGGCAGAGTTAGTATATCTTTTGCCGGCAATTCCGGAGTAATAATGGCCGCAGAAAAACCCATGTCTTGCAAAAGGGCAAGATGCGCCACATTGGCTATATTACAAAAAGGCCCTGCCACAAATTCAAGTTCGGCAAGATGTTCAAATTCTTTAAAAAGCTCCCTCTGCCAAGGGGCATTGCACACAAATTGGGTGGCCCCTGCGCGGCACATATGGTTGAGCAAGCGGCGTATGTTTTTTTCTTCTTCAGGCCAAATAACCGGCGGCAACCACCATGACACACGGGGCACAATGGTACGCGAAAGCTCTTGCGCCTTGGGCGAAAGCCACAAAGCCATGTGCCCGCCTTTGGCGCTACGCGTTTCGCGCCCTTGCGGCATATGAGCGCGCAAGGTCATATTGGCAAACCCAGAGCGTGGCCCTGCATAGCGTGGGGGGAAATACGGCTCACCCTGCACAGCAGCAGCGGGCTTTGCCTTGCAAGATTCAAGTTTTTTTTGCCAGCCTTGCAATATTTGCACAAGCTCAGTTTCGCGCCTATCAATAAGAAATATAGGTGTGCCCACCTTGGGTGTTTTGTGTTTGGGCACACGCAAAGCTAGCGTTCCGGCCTTGGGTATGCGGCGGCTCACCGATAAAGTGCTGTGCCACGTTTGGTCTTCTACACCTACGCGCAAATAATCTTGTGGCAATAAGTCTCTATATGGCTTTACAAAGGGACGACCTTCTTCATCGATTTGCGCCTTGCCTACGAGCAAGCCTGAGCTTGTTTGGTCATTGGGCGCTGTGGGTATATTATTCTTTTGCGGTAAAAAACGCGCCTTGGATGTGGGGCGCCCTAAAGCCATTTCCAAGAAATCTTCAGCCATTTTTTTGGCCTTGGAGTCGTTAGGGTTATCGCGCAGCATTTTATAAGCCGTCACCACATGATATACATAGTGCGGACCTTTTTTACGCCCTTCTATTTTCCAAGAAGTGAGCTTTGGCACGTCAAGCAAGGTTTTTGCAAGCACATCTAAAGAAAGATCTAAGCAAGAAAAATAACGCCCACTGTGCTCTTTGCCTGTGCGTTCACGGCCTTTGCGCTGACCATGTGAACTATGGCGAGCATTTTTGCCAAGAGGAAATTTTTTATTATCTTCTCGCACGGCAGCTTGGGGTATGGATTTACCACCCTGCTTATACACACGGCGGCAAGGCTGCACACAGCGCCCACGCAAACCACTTTTACCCCCCATGTAACTTGACCAATAACATCGGCCGGAAACACAATAGCACAAAGCGCCGTGCACAAAGCATTCAAGCTCAATGCCGTCGGGGCAGGCTTCGCCCATGGTGCGTATTTCATCAATGCTCAGTTCACGCGGCAAAATAACCCTGTCAGCCCCCAATTCTTTGGCGGCAAGCAAACCAGAAGGATGCGTAATATTTGCTAGAGTAGAAAGATATATGCCACCCTCAAAGCCAGCTTGGCGCGCAAGATACACAAAGCCCGGGTCTTGCACTATGAGCGCGTCCGGCTGCACGTCCCTTTCTAGGCGTGTTACCAAACTATAAGCGCTGCTCATATCGTTTGATTTAAGCATGGTGTTCATGGCCACATACACCCTAGCGTCATTTTTATGCGCAAGGTTGGTGAGCCGTGAGAGTTCGGTGGTGCTGAAGTTTTCGGCCTGCATGCGAGCAGAAAAATGCTTCAAGCCCACATAAATAGCATCAGCACCTGCGGCAAGTGCTGCCAAAAAAGAAGGAGTATCGCCCGCAGGGGCAAGTATTTCTGGTTTCATAAATATTTCGTGGTAAAAAGTTAACGTCTTGTTTGTATGCCATATAGGTATTTGCACCGACCCGTCAATCTAATTTAACAGATAGTATAACGCTTGGTGCTACGTCCTGTAGCACACAAGCTATCGCAAGC
>CAYJHG010000324.1:0-2234 GCA_964369535.1 uncultured Desulfovibrionaceae bacterium | reverse complement strand
CCTTTTTTCTTGAGTCCACTTTTTTGGCCGTGTGGGTTTTTGGCTGGAAAAAAGTAAGCAAAAAAGTGCATTTATTTTCCATTTATATGGTAGCCATAGCCGGCAATATTTCGGCCTTTTGGATTATCATAGCCAATGGTTTTATGCAAAACCCTGTAGGTTATGTGCTGCGCAATGGGCGAGCCGAGCTTGATAATTTCTTTACTGTTATTTCAAATCCTTATGCCGTTGGGCAATATGCCCACACGGTCATATCCTGTTGGATGCTTGGGGGATTTTTTGTACTTGGCGTGTCTGCTTGGCATCTAATGCGCAAAAATGAAGTGGATTTTTTTGGGCGAGCTTTTCGTATGGCAGCGCCTTTTACGCTCATTACGGCTTTACTTGTGGCAGCCGGTGGGCATCATCAAGGCCAAGTTGTGGCAAAATATCAGCCAAGTAAATTTGCCGCCATGGAATCTTTGTGGGAAACAGAAACCAATGCCCCCATGCATATTTTAGCTTGGCCCAATGCCGAAAAAGAAGAAAATACTATACAAGCTTTAAGTATTCCGGGACTTACGTCTTGGCTTGCTTCTGGCGATGTTAATACAGAAGTGAAAGGTTTAAAGGCCTTTGCCAAAGAAGACCGTCCTCCTGTGCTTATAACGTATCTTTCCTTCCGGACCATGGTTGGCCTTGGCAGTTTATTTATATTGCTGGCCATGTGGGCCTTTGTGCAGCGTAATAAGCAAACTGAAATGAATCCTTGGCTTATGCGTGGTCTTGTTTGGACTATCCCCTTACCATATATAGCCATTATGCTTGGGTGGACTGTGGCAGAAGTGGGTCGCCAACCTTGGATTGTGTATGGGCTTATGCGCACCTCAGATGCTGTTTCGCCTGTGCCGGCTAGTAATGTAGCCATTTCTTTAGTCGCATTTATTGTGGTATACAGCATGCTTGGGCTTATTGATATCTATTTATTGCGCAAGTATGCCTGTAAGGGGCCATCCAGACATTAATTTCGGAGGAAATATGTTAGAAACTACATGGTTTGTGTTATGGGGCCTTTTGTGGGCTGTATACTTTATATTGGACGGTTTTGATCTTGGACTTGGTACTTTATTGCCCTTTTTGTCCAAGAGTGAGCACGAAACAAGGGTAATTCTCAATTCTGCAGGTCCTTTTTGGGATGGTAATGAAGTATGGCTTATTACGGCCGGCGGAGTGACGTTTGCAGCTTTTCCAAAAGCGTATGCTGTCATGTTCAGCGCTTTGTATGCACCCTTGCTTATTATACTTTTTGCACTCATATTCAGAGCAGTGTCTTTTGAATTTCGCAATAAAGAAGACCACCCCCTATGGGCGGCCTTTTGGGATAAAGTGCATTTTATTTCAAATTTCATTCCTGCTTTACTTTTTGGTGTTGCCTTTGCCAATCTTTTTATGGGTATACCCATAGATCAAGATGGCGTGTATCATGGTAATCTTCTTATGTTGTTAAACCCATATGGCTTGGCTGGCGGTGTGTTTTTTCTGTGCATGTTTGCCATGCACGGAGCGCTTTGGCTAAGTATTAAGTCTGAAGGAGACTTGCAAACGCGCGCCCTTGGCGCTGCCATGGTGCTATGGATTGCTGTATTGATTTTGCTTGTGGTATTCCTTGTCATGACACCATTTTATACTAAGCTTTTAGATAATTATCTGCAAATGCCTTTACTTTTTGCCTTACCCTTATTGGCTGTGGTGGGCTTAGTTGGTGTGCGCTTTATGCTTAAAGCAGGCAAGTTATTTATGGCTTGGGCTTCCAGCGGTGTGTTCATTTTAGGTGTGACATTTTTTGGAGTTATGGGCATGTTCCCTGGTATTGTTATGTCCAGCTTAAACCCTGAGTGGCATGTTACCGCTTTTAATGCAGCTTCAAGCCCCTTAACCCTAAAAATTATGCTCGGTGTTGCCTTGGTGTGTGTGCCCATTGTGCTTGCATATCAGGCGTGGATGTACACGGTGTTTTCCGGAAAGGTGACTGAAGAAGACCTTGAAGACGAGCATGCTTATTAGCATCCCTCAGAGTGCTGACAAAGTCAGCACGAACCGATAAATCAGGAATAGGGCGAGCTTTGCTTGCCCGTTAAATGACTGATTTTCGTGCCTTTCCACCAAGACAGTTTTACTGTCTTAGGTGGCGCAAACTCCCAGAAGGGGGTTTGTCATCAAACTGAGGGAAGGACAGTTGTCCTTCCCTATATAGC
>CAYJHG010000323.1:0-2244 GCA_964369535.1 uncultured Desulfovibrionaceae bacterium | reverse complement strand
CGCGTAAAAGCTGGTCAAGCCCTTTCAAAAGCGCACCGCCACCTGTGAGCACAATACCTCTATCAACAATATCGGCTGCCAATTCTGGAGGTGTTTGCTCAAGAGCCATACGCACAGCTTGCACTATGCCGTCCACTTGTTCAGAAATGGCCTTGCGCACTTCTTCGGAAGTAATGATGATTTTTTGAGGTATACCGGAAACAAGGTCACGGCCTCTTACTTCTATTTGCTGTTCAGGGTCCATAGGGTAGGCAGAAGCAATTTTTATCTTAATTTCTTCGGCAGAAGATTCACCAATAACCATGCTGTATTTGCGTTTTACATGAGTGAGAATTGATTCATCCATTTTATCACCACCCACACGCACAGAACGCGAATACACCACACCCGAAAGGGAAATAACGGCTACCTCAGTGGTGCCACCGCCTATGTCTACCACCATATTGGATGTGGGCTCTTGTATGGGTAAATTAGCGCCAATGGCAGCGGCCATGGGCTCTTCGATAAGATATACTTCACGCGCCCCGGCTGATTGGGCAGATTCTTTCACAGCGCGCTTTTCCACTTGAGTAATACCCGTTGGCACACAAATCATAATACGCGGGCGCACCAAATGGCGAGAGTTGTGCACTCTGCTGATAAAATGGCGCAGCATAGCTTCTGTTACTTCAAAGTCGGCAATGACGCCATCTTTCATGGGGCGAATGGCCGAAACCGAATAAGGTGTACGCCCAAGCATTCTTTTAGCATCATGCCCCACAGCCAGCACAACATTATTGCCACGATTATCTTTTTTTACTGCGACAACAGAAGGTTCACGCAAAACAACCCCCTGTCCTTTCACATATACGCAAGTATTTGCTGTGCCAAGGTCAATGGCAAGATCACTAGAAAAAATCCCCAACAAAGAATCCAAAATTTTAGCCATACGCTTTTATTCACCCTCTCTATAACTGATCGCCCTGAAAATATATTAATAAATTTAAGACTTTTTAAATATTGCTATGCTCAAGTAGTGCCGCACAAATAAAACTATCCTGCGTACTCAAAAAATTCACTTCCTTTGTTTGCCAAAAAAACCCAAAAGTCAATATATATCACAGTCGGTTAAAAAATTTTGTCTTGGCAAAAGGGCTATACTAAAATGCAAATTCCCTGTAAAGGCTTTGTTTATGATACTTTGGCATACATTAGCTACATATTTTAGAAGAACTCACGGAAAACGCGTGCAAAAAATTCCACTGGATGCAGGTGCCTTTTGTCCTAACCGCGACGGAACCCTTTCCACCAAGGGTTGCCTTTTTTGCAATGCCGAAGGTTCAGGCTCCGGCCTTTTATCGCAAGGCATTGATATTAAAAGTCAATGGGACTATTGGCAAAAAAAATATCAAGATACCGATGCAGAACGTGACTTCTTAGCCTATTTTCAATCATTTTCCAATACCTATGGTTCGGTAAAAAAGTTACAAAACCTTGTACAAAGTGTGAGTCAACTTGCTGGAAATGTAGGCATTTCCATTGGAACTCGCCCCGATTGTGTTGATGCAGAAAAATTAAATATTCTTTCTGCCTGCCCTTTGCCGGAAGTTTGGATTGAATATGGCCTGCAAAGTGCGCACGAAAAAAGCCTTGTGCGCATAAATCGGCGCCACAGCAAGGCAGCCTCTGAAGACGCTGTGCACATGGCTGCAGAACGCGGCCTTAAAGTATGTGTGCACCTTATGGCAGGACTGCCCAAAGAAGATGCAGAGCATTTTTTAGAGTCCGTGCGCTGGGCTGTGAACTTGCCCATTTTGGGGCTTAAATTGCACAGCCTTTATGTTTGCCAAAATAGCCCCCTTGAAAAGCTTTACCAAAGGGGTAAATACGTACCCTTAACTCAAGAAGCTTATGTTGACATGCTGGCAAGGGCTTTGCCACTCATCCCAAGCCATATGGTCATGCACAGGCTCACGGGCGACCCAGCCCCAGGCGAGTGCTTGGCTCCTGACTGGGCCTTGCATAAAAGACCTGTATTTACAGACTTATATCATCTTATGCGTTTGCGTAATGTGTGGCAAGGCAGTGCTGCTGATGTGCCAGATGCAAGACCAGAATGGTATGGCAGATGACAGATTGGAGGGCTTGCACTTCGTATGCAAGGGCAGTTCTTGTCTTTTAAGAGCTGTGGCAATCCATCTTCAGAACTTTTGGCAAAGGATGTATCCCTTTATCCTTGTCTTTTAAACTTTCATGGAGAAAGCA
>CAYJHG010000322.1:0-2246 GCA_964369535.1 uncultured Desulfovibrionaceae bacterium | reverse complement strand
AAAAGAACCACAAGGAGTATTGCATGCCAAGTCCTATTCTTGAAAAAGAATCCCTTATTCCGGGTCAAACCAGCAAATTGGTCATTGATGCGCCGCACATTGCCAAAAAAGCTGAGCCTGGTCACTTTGTCATCTTACGCATGACAGAAAAAGGCGAACGTATCCCCTTAACCATTGCCGATGTAGATGCCGAAGCCGGCACAATTACCATAGTATATCTTGTACTTGGTAAGTCTACAGCTGTGCTTGAGGCCTTAAAGGCCGGTGACACCATTTTGGATGTGTGTGGTCCTCTTGGAAAGCCAACACACATTGAAGAAGAAAGCACAGTTATCTGTGTGGGTGGTGGAACAGGCATTGCAGCCATGCACCACATTGCTAAGGGCAATAAAAAGAAGGGCAATAAAGTCATAGCTATTATCGGTGCACGCAACAAAGACCTTTTGCTTTTTGAAAAAGAATTGGCTTCCTTTGCCGATGAATTGATTGTGACCACCGACGATGGCAGCTATGGACGCCAAGGCTTAGTAACCAATGTTTTGATTGAAATTTTAGAAAAAGACAAAAACATTGCCGAAGTGGTGGCTGTAGGCCCTGTGCCTATGATGGCTGCCGTTTCTAATACCACAAAGCCCTACAATGTGCGCACCACTGTGAGCTTAAATCCCATTATGGTGGACGGCATTGGCATGTGTGGTGCTTGCCGCGTTACTGTGGACGGCAAAACAAAATTTGCTTGCGTGGACGGCCCAGAATTTGACGGACACCAAGTGGACTTTGATGAGTTGCGTCGTCGTTTGAATGCTTTTGCACAACAAGAAAAAGACTCTTTTTACCAATATAGGTGTACTTGCCATGGCTAATACAGAAGATACCAAGAAAAAAGTGGAAAAAAAGCCCAAAACCCCACGCACACCCATGCCCTGTCAACCGGCATATGTGCGCAAAAGAAACTTTGACGAAGTGGCTCTTGGCTATTCCCGCGAAATGGCCATGCAAGAAGCTTCTCGCTGTATTCAATGTAAAAAACCAAAATGTGTTGCCGGCTGCCCTGTGGAAGTGCATATACCTGAATTTATAGCAGCCGTTGCCCGCGGCGACATGGACTCGGCATATCGCATCATCAAGAGCACCAATAGCTTGCCTGCCGTTTGCGGTCGTGTGTGTCCGCAAGAAGTTCAATGCGAAGGTAATTGCATTCTTGGTGTGAAAGGTGAACCTGTGGCCATTGGCCGCCTTGAGCGTTATGTGGCAGACACTTATATTGCCACCTCTGCTTGCGAACAAGTAACAGGCACCAATGCTTGCGCCTTCCCCGTGCCCGGTGTGAAAGTGGCTTGCTTAGGCTCTGGCCCTGCTTCACTTACCGTGGCTGGAACCCTTGCCGCACAAGGCATTCAAGTAGACGTATACGAAGCTCTGCATGAGCCGGGTGGTGTGCTTGTATATGGTATTCCTTCTTTCCGTTTGCCCAAGGATGTGGTGCACACAGAAATTGAAGGTTTGCACCTTACTGGCGTAAATTTCCATAATAACTGGGTTGGCGGTCGCACCATCACCATCGATGACTTAAAAGAGCAAGGCTATAATGCCATATTCATTGGTGTGGGCGCTGGCCTTCCCATGTTCTTAAATATTCCCGGTGAAAACTTTGTGGGTGTATTTTCTGCCAACGAATATTTAACCCGCGCCAACTTAGGCCATGCGCATAAATTCCCCGACACAGACACTCCATTCTTCCCCGGCAAACATGTGACTGTTTTTGGTGCCGGTAACGTGGCCATGGATGCCGCACGCACGGCTTTGCGTATGGGCGCTGAAGATGTACGCATTGTATATCGCCGTACCCGCGACGAAATGCCAGCCCGCCATGAAGAAATAGAACACGCTGAGGAAGAAGGCGTAAAGCTTGAGCTTTTGGCTTCGCCATTGGAATTCCTTGCCGATGCCAAGATGAACTTAAAATCCGTTATGTTGCAACGCATGGAATTGGGCGAGCCTGACGCTTCTGGCCGTCGCAAGCCTCAACCCATTAAGTATGATATCTATGAATTAGAAACAGACTTAGCCATTGTTGCCCTTGGCACCCAAGCCAACCCCATTTTGCTTGAAGCTACTCCCGGTCTTGAACTCAATAAATGGGGCTATATTGTTGTTGACGAAGAAACGGGCGAAACTTCCATACCCAATGTGTTTGCAGGCGGTGACATTGTTACCGGTGCGGCCACGGTTATTTTGGCCATGGG
>CAYJHG010000321.1:0-2256 GCA_964369535.1 uncultured Desulfovibrionaceae bacterium | reverse complement strand
TTACCGTACTATACTTTCATGGCCATGCAAAAACCAAAAGCAGATTCACTGCCGCTCAATAGTGGCGTATATATTTACAAAAATGCTCAAGGCCGCATTATCTATGTGGGTAAAGCACGGGTTTTGCGGCGGCGCATTTTATCCTATTTTCGCGAAGAAGGCCTTGCGGCCAAAACCCAAGCCATGATGCGGCATGCGGCAAGTTTAGAAACCCTTTCCACCACCACCGAAAAAGAGGCTCTGCTTTTAGAAGCAAGCCTCATAAAAAAACACCGCCCCCACTACAACATAGTTTTGCGCGATGACAAACAATATGTGCTTTTTCGCTTGGCTGTAAAAAAAGCCTATCCACGCCTAGAAGTGGTGCGCAGCGCCAAACGCGACGGAGCACGGTATTTTGGCCCTTTCACATCGGCCTTGGCCGCGCGTGAAACTTGGAAGCTTTTGCACAGGGCTTTTCCCTTACGCCGCTGCACAGACAGAGCCATGAAAAACCGCTCGCGCCCTTGTTTATACCACTTTATGGGGCAATGTCCTGCCCCTTGTATGGAGCTTATTACACCAGAAGAATATGCCGAAGGTATACGCAAAGTCATAGACGTTTTGTCCGGCCGTTCAGCAGAACTTATTCAGGCATTGCAAGAAGCCATGTACACGGCTTCGGAACATATGGAATTTGAAAAGGCCGCAGATTTACGCGATCAAATACGCGCCATTGAACGCACGGTGGAGCGCCAAGCGGCCGTGCTTCCGGGCGGTGGCGATTTGGATATCATAGGCCTGCACGGCGTTGAAAAAGGCATGGCACTGGGCATACTTTTTGTGCGTGGCGGACAACTTATGGACGGACGCACCTATTTTTGGGCAGGCCTTGATTTTGAAGACACGCCGGAACTCTTACTTTCTTTTTTAGCGCAATTTTATGGGAGCATCACGCCGCCGCCGCGCATAATCTTGCCCTGGTTACCTCAAAATTCGGTAGCAAACACAGCCCCTGATTCCTTTAGCACAACTGACGCAAACGCCACAGCCCATGAAGAAGATGCCGATATGCTGCTCACCCTAGAACAAAGCTTAAGTGACTTACGCCAAGGAACTGTGCGCATTATGGCCGCAAAATCTGCGGCAGAAAATAGCTTGGTAGATATGGCTGCTGCCAATGCCAAAGAAGAAGGCCGCAAGCGCATGGCTGATGCCACAGAATCCATGGAAGAACGCTTAGCCAAGGTTCTACACATGACAAGCCCCATACGCCGCATAGAATGCGTTGATGTTTCGCATACTTCTGGGCAACAAACCCGTGTGGGCATGGTGGTTTTTGAAGACGGAAAACCCTTAAAATCCGCCTATCGCAATTATGCCATGCCCGATGGCACTGCCGATGATTATGCCACCCTGGCCGCTTGGACTTTGCGCAGGCTAGATTCAGGCCCACCCTTTGCCGATTTATTGCTCATAGACGGTGGCAAAGGCCAATTAAATGCCGTGCGACATGCCCTTAAAGAAGCCGGAAAGGAAGGACTTTTTGCCTTAGCCGCCATAGCCAAAGCCAGAGATGAAGACGGTCATGCCGACAGAAGAGCCGGCAATGTGGCCGACAGAATTTTTTTGCCAGAACGCAGTAATCCCCTCCCCTTGCGCGAAGGCGCACCGGAATTACTTTTTTTGCAGCATATACGCGACACCACACATAATTTTGCCATAGGTCGCCACCGCAAAGCCAGAGCCACAGCGGCTCTATCCAGTGAACTTATGCGCATTTCCGGTGTGGGCAAAGCCACAGCCAAGCTCTTATGGGAACACTTTGCAAGCACAGAAGATATGCGCAAAGCAAGCCTTGAAGATCTTATAAAAATTCCCGGCATTGGTAAGGCTAAGGCTAAAATATTGCTGGAAAAACTACAGCAATTATAACAGCCTGTTATACCATATTGCACTTTTATGTAAGAACGTGTAGCCTCTACCTAACAAAACGGAGAAAAAACATGTCAAATACCATATATACACAAAGAAGAGAAAAAGTGCGCGAACACATGCGTAACCTTGGTCTCGACGCACTCTTGGTTTCCCATGCTGCCAACCGCTTTTACCTTTCCGGTTTTGAACTGCACGATCCGCAGTTTAACGAAAGTGCTGGCAGATTGCTCATTACCAGCAGCGGAAAAGACTGGCTGTGCACCGACGCGCGCTATCTTGACGCGGCGCGCAGGCTTTGGGATGAAAATTATATTTTTATTTATGGCGGTGATGCGGCAG
>CAYJHG010000320.1:0-2281 GCA_964369535.1 uncultured Desulfovibrionaceae bacterium | reverse complement strand
TTGCAGAGGCAAAGCGAAAATATATTGAAGGCTTTGGAATAAAAAAATATCAAGAGCTTATTAATAATGGCATGACTGAAAGCTTCCTACGCTTTGAGGGAATTCGGGCTACACAAAAATTGGCCTCCTCTGAAAATTCCAAACTTGTAGTTGTGGGTGGCGGAAAAGACGGCTTGCCAGTCATACTAAACACTGGGGACTCAGCAGCACCCCCACCACAAAATGTAACTGAAAATTCTAATAATACTCCAAGTCCTGAACAACCCGAGACCCAAAAAGTTGAGAAAGACAAAACAGAAAGTATTTCAATTAAAGCCACTCCCGAAGAAAAACAATCCTTTATGGATTATCTAAAGGAACTTGAAGATATTCTAAACTATAAAGTAATCCTCCCTAAGGCTGTAGAAAAATTGGAACAAAGTAAGGAGTAACAAAATGGTATTTTTCCTAGTATATATCATACTTGCAACTATTATCGGCCTTTTGGGTAGAAAGCGTGGTTTTGGTTTTTGGGGTTTCTTTTTTGCTAGCTTACTTTTTACCCCTTTTATAGGTACTTTACTACTCATTGCTTCCTTTTGCGGTAAAAAAGAACATAGTTAAGGGAAATTTTTATGTCTCATATAACAATTCCGCTTAACATTTCCAATATCAAGCTCTTAAAGGCACGCTTCGCTTCGACGTTAAACGTGCAAATAAATTGCACTTACGCCTCAGCGGCGGTCGACTGCTTTCGCAGTCTCCATAGCAATTCCAATTGGAGTTGCTATAAAAAAATACTCCTTATATTACCTCTAGTTTTTTGCCTTTATGCATGTTTTTTCTCGACAAATTTGGCACTAGCTAGAAGCCAAATCCAAGAAGAAAGCAGTGCAAATCAAGATCATATATTTCAAAACGTAATAAAATTAAAACAAAAATCCGTATACAATGTTGCCTATTTTGAAGCTGGCAATTATTGGGAATATTCCATCCTTTACAGAAGGCTACACGATGCACTAGCAGTATATCCAGAATCAAAAGCGTTAGTATTTCCTAATAAATATCACTACTCTCCTGGCTGGGGGGAGAAAGAAAAGCAAGATGAAATAGCCGCCTCCATTATGGCTAATCCTGACATTGACATTGTGCTTTCCATGGGCACAGTGGCATCCACCTTACTTGCTAAGCACAATAATCCACAAAAAATAGTATTATGCTTAAGCATCGCAGATGCTGTTTTTTCAAAACTTATAAATAAGCGAACACATAAAAGCGTACATGCCAATTTTTTTGTGGAACACTTTCCCAATAAATGGCGTAGAACTATAGAATTAATGAATATTATGCTTGACTTCCACAAAATTGGTACCATGTCAACAAATACAGCAGAAGGCTATGCATATTGCAATATTCAAGACTTAAAAGAAGTTGGTCGCAACCGTGGTTTTGATGTCAGTTTTTATGATGGAATTGATGCTCAAGAAACAGTGGAATCTTGTAAAAAAGGCATTGAATATTTAATTGAACAAGACATAGACGCTTTGTATATACCAGCCTTAAGTTGTTTTGACCCAAAAGCAGGAAATCCCAAACTACTTTATGACATACTACACAAAAGCAATATAAAAACTTACGCTAAAGATGGTGATATACCTGTGATGGGTGGTGCTCTCATGGGCATTTCCACCTTGGACTACATGGACGAAGGAAAGACTTTTGCACAAATTTTATTACGCAGTCTGCCAAACTTTAAGCATGATAACAGTGCACTCCTTTTAGAGTTCAAACCAAAAATATTTATCAATAGCGGTACAGCTAGGATGTTAGGTGTTGAACTTCCACTTAATTTATTAACCAATGTTGACAGCATTTACGACACATCCCTCCCATTACTTAAGAAAACAAATACATATGATTAACATAGCAGTTCCGCTTGACATTTGTAGTATCACGTTTTTAAGGGGACATGATTTTTTATCCAATTTTTTTTCAAGGATAAAAATATGTTAAAAAAAAGCTTTACCATAGCATTTATCTTGTTCTTCTGTGCATTGTGCAATCAAGCATGGGCAGGGACATCAAAAAACATAGCCTATTTTGAAAGAGGCAACTTTTGGTTATTTGATAAGAGTTACAGTGCTTTGCAACTCGCACTTAAAGAACAAGCTGTGCCTTGCCTTTATCCAAAAGAATTACATATAAGCCCAGGTTGGCAAGCAAGTCAGGAAGAAATGGACAGCATTGCTCAAAAATTACTGGCAAGTAATGCAGATGTGATTATTGCAGCAGGTAGCAGTGC
>CAYJHG010000319.1:0-2293 GCA_964369535.1 uncultured Desulfovibrionaceae bacterium | reverse complement strand
ACGGCAATCCATGCCTTTTAACTTTTCATAGAAGTATATCTTCTTAGGCAAAAATTCTAAAAATGGATCACCATCCCATGTCGCTGCATGTAGCTCCTCTGGACAAGCTCCAAAACGCTAGAAAAAAACATCGTTGAACGCAAAATGCAGCGTTTTTTTGTGATGACAATGGAGGCAGTGCTTTGAAATTGATAGTGGTGGTGACGAACTTTGTATGGCATTAGGCATGGATGCCCCTGTATAATAAAGATTTTGGGTATAACAGTTAAAAAGGGCAATCTGCTTTGTCAGATCACCCTTTAGATATGAAATAGTGAGATGATTTTTTGGCTATGCCAAGGAAAGCAAGGCGTTTGAGGAAGTGTATTCTTTAGAAAGATAAGCACTTATAAAGGGCAATCTGCTTCGTCAGAGCACTTTTTTTTCGTGGCATGGGCCATAAGAGCCCTATGCTGCCTCAAAAAAAGCACTCTTCCTCGCATCTTGCCCTTTTTAAACGCTTATCTACTCGAAGCGGGAAACAGAAGTGATCACCACCATATCCACCGGCACATCATCATGCACACCAACGCTCTTGGTCTTAAGCTTGGCGATTTTATCCACGGTATCCATGCCTTCAACAACCTTACCAAAAGCACAGTAACCCCATCCTTGCATATTAGGAGCGGTGTGGTTTAAAAATTCATTATCGGTAAGGTTGATAAAAAATTGCGCTGTGGCGCTGTGCGGATCCATGGTACGAGCCATGGCAATGGTGCCGCGTTCGTTTTTAACGCCATTAGTAGCTTCATTTTCCACAGGGTCTTGGGTGTCTTTTTCATCCATGCGCACACCAAAGCCACCGCCTTGGATCATAAAACCTGGGATAACGCGGTGAAAGATAGTATTGGCATAAAATGCATCGTCAACATACGACAAAAAATTTGCCACAGTTTTTGGTGCTTGCTCTTCAAAAAGTTCCACCAAAATATCACCAGAACTAGTTTCAATCAAAATTGTTGGGTTTGCCATGTATAACTCCTTACATAGTATATAATAGGCTGCTGTAAAGAAGCTTTAAAGGGAAGTTTCTTTACAGCAGCCTGCAAAAAGCTGAGTCAGCTATAATCGAAAAAACTGTGCTTAGTAGTTGATAACGCGGAAATCGTCACGACGATTTTGCGCCCAAGCGGCTTCGCTAGATCCTTCAACCAATGGATTTTCCTTGCCATAGCTTAAAAGCTCAAGTTGGGCAGGGTTAACACCTAAAAGTGTCAAATATTCATAGGCAGCACGAGCGCGGCGCTCACCAAGGGCAAGGTTGTATTCTTGGGTACCGCGAGCGTCGCAGTTACCTTCGATGCGCACACGAATACGTGGATACGTCTTCATAAGTTCAGCCTTTTGGCGTAAAATTTCTTTACCCTGAGCGGTTATTTCAAATTTATTGAATTCAAAATGAATACGTCCATCAGTAATTCTTTGGATGGCGCTTTGTTCTTCAGGAGTCCAGCTAGTTTCTACCATAGGCTCACTGCCGCTGGTCTTGCTTGAACAACCAAATCCAAGCCCCATGGCTAATACTAATACTACTAATAGAGCAAAACGTTTCATAATTATCCTCCTGAAATTTGCAAGATTAATAATGTAACACTTGGAAAATAAAGTTTATAACTTTGTCTGTGCACATATGCACTATTGTCCTTAATTGAGATTTATATGCTAACCCAAAAAAAATTTTTCTGCAAGATGTGCATTACATTAGGGCAATGTGTAACTATTGGGAAAGATATATTTTTTTGAAACGCTCAAATATGAAATAAAAAAATATTATCTTGACAAAGGCAATATAGTTGCATACACAACTTTTCTATGATTTCGACACAACTCCAAGATTTCGCCGATGGCGCCATTGGGCGCTATGTGGGCATAAGCCATTTCACTATGGCTCGACTGTTTACAAGGGAATTGCAAAAGGCTGGCACTGATTTAACCACCGAGCAATGCCGCGTGCTCTTTGTACTTTTTATGGAAGATGGGGCAACGCAACATATGATTGGTCAGTTGCTTTGGCAGGAAAAGTCAAGCTTAAGTCGTTTGATTAATACCCTAGAAAACAAAGGTTATGTGTATAAAGTTTCTTCGCGTAGCGATGAAAGGCAAAAACATGTGCACCTTACAGAAAAAGGCTGGGCCATGCAGGATGTTTGTTTGCAATGCGCAACAGATATGCAAAAGCGCATTGAAAAAAAATTTTCTCCCGAAGAATGGGAACAAACTGTTTTTTTATTGCAAAAGCTTGCGGAAGTTTCAC
>CAYJHG010000318.1:0-2308 GCA_964369535.1 uncultured Desulfovibrionaceae bacterium | reverse complement strand
CCGGCATGTTCCGCGAAATGAGCGATCCCAAAGACCACAACTTCTGCTGCGGCGGTGGTGGTGGCTTTAACGGTGTTGGCTTATACCGCAAACAACGCAATAAGGCTCTCACACCTAAGCTTGCCCAAATTAAGGCCACAGGCGCAAATCTTGTTATCTGCCCTTGCCATAACTGCTGGGACGCTGTGCGTGATATGGTGGAAGAATTTGAAGAACACAACTTGCGTTGGACCTTCTTAAAGCCATTGCTCTTGAAGATGGTTATTATACCTGATCACATTGAGCATAATCCTTACGAATAAGCTCTACGCTTAGATAAAAAACTACAAAGGGAAGGTTCGCCTTCCCTTTTTTTGTTTTCAAGGTTCAAAAAAACTCCGCACAATAATTATGCGGAGTTTTTTATAGTAATGCAGTTTAAAGTAGCACCACGTTATTCTAATCTTAATGATGGTATATCCTCTTTGCCAAAGCTTAAAAGGCATGGATTGCCGCAGAAAAACGCTATTAATATTGCTGCATAGTGTAAGCTTTGCAGCGTTTTTCTTCGCAATGACAATGGTGGGCAGTGCTACGCAAGTAAGCTTGTGGTAACGCTGCCTGCCCTTGAAAGAACATAACTCTTCAAATTAGATTGCTCGAAAACAGCCCTATAAGCCTTTTTCAGCCATAAGTACAACCAAATCGCAAACGCGGCAAGAATAGCCCCATTCATTATCATACCAGCTGACAATTTTTGCCAAATTGCCATCTTGAACGGTGCTGTATTCTACCTCTAAAATAGAAGAGTGAGGATTGCCCTTAAAGTCCATGGAAACAAGCGGCTTATCGCAATATTCCAATATGCCCTTCAAAGGTCCTTCCGAAGCCACTTTCATGGCCGCACGCATGGTTTCGGTGTCGGTGCTTTTTTCTAAAATGGCCGTAAAGTCCACCACAGACACTGTGGGGGTGGGTACGCGCAAAGAATAGCCGGTAAATTTACCTTTAAGGGCAGGGATAACCTTGGCCACAGCTTGAGCTGCACCGGTGGATGTGGGGATAATGCTGCAAGCAGCAGCACGAGCGCGGCGCAAATCTTTGTGTGCCATATCCAAAATACGTTGGTCATTGGTATAGGCGTGAATGGTGGTCATGGTTCCTTGGGCAATGCCAAATTCTTTTTGCAAGACAAGAGCCACGGGAGCTAAGCAGTTAGTTGTGCAAGAAGCATTGGACACAACATGGTGCTTTTGTGGTTCATATTCACTATCGTTGACGCCAAGCACAAGGGTTATGTCTTCATCCTTAGCAGGTGCAGTGATAATAACTTTTTTTGCACCATTTTCAATGTGCACATGGGCTTGTTTGGCAGAACGGAAAATGCCTGTGGATTCAATAACTATATCCACACCATGATCGCCCCAAGTGAGCATTTGTGGATCGCGTTCTGCAAAGCAATGCACATTCCAATCACCCACTTTTACTTTGTTTCCATCTACTTTTGCGTCCATAAAGGCGCGACCGTACACAGAATCATATTCAAGTAGGTGGAAATTTGTTTCTGCATCAAAAAGGTCATTGATGGCAACCACTTCTACTTTGTCTTGATAGCTGGCATACAAAGCGCGAAAAACTTGGCGTCCAATGCGCCCAAAGCCGTTAATGGCTACACGTGTTTTAGACATATATTTTCTCCTGATAAGAGCTTGTTAAATAGGCTGTTAGTATTGCTACATAGCGAATTTTCGCGTATGTCAAGGAAGATGAGCTTGCTTTAAGGGAGTGTATTTTTCTCATACTTGACCGAAAAAGTAAGCGAAATCTGACGCAAGAGATACGTGAAAATGTGTATTTGACGACACTATCTAGTCTTCGTAAACCTGATAAGCATGTTTAGCCATCAATTCATAATTATTGCGCAATTCGTCATGCAAACGAGCATTTTGGATGGCTGTTGCAGATATAGCTGCCACAGCTTCAATGAAATTATGCTCATCTTCTGAAAAATCTTGCTCTTTATCGGAATAAACACGAATAAGGCCAATGGCTTTGCCATCAATCATAAGCGGTGCAGATAATACAGAAACAAGACCTTCGGCCTTGGCAGAATCTGGATATTGGAAACGTCCGTCAGCGGTAGCATCGCGCAAATGGATAATTTTGCCTTGTAAAACTTCGGCATCCATGCCACTGCGGTTTATTTCCACAGACCCTTTACGCATGTAATTATCAGACAAGCCATAAGCGCCACTTGGCAAAAGAAAATTGCCTGTGCGGTCTAAAAGTCTGATGGTGCAAGCTTTGCACTGCATGGTTTTTGCTGTTT
>CAYJHG010000317.1:0-2319 GCA_964369535.1 uncultured Desulfovibrionaceae bacterium | reverse complement strand
GAAAATGAGCATGAATTACGCGTTGCCAAAGAGCTTGCAGAGCAAAGTGCCAAGGCCAAAGGGGAATTTTTAGCCAATATGAGCCATGAAATTCGCACGCCCATGAATGGCATTTTGGGCTTGTTGCGCCTTCTAGGTCAAAAGTCCATGATCGAAATACAAAATAATTATGTGGAAAAGAGCATTTTTTCTGCCACGAGCCTCATGCGCATTATTAATGATATTCTTGATTTTTCAAAAATTGAAGCCGGTAAGCTTGAGATGGAAAAACAACCCTTTACCTTAGAAGGCTTAGGGCGTGAAATTGTAGGTTTATTTGCCCCGCAATGTGTAGAAAAAAATATTCTTTTAGACGTGCAATGCAGCGAACATTCAAGCAGTGTAATCCTTGGCGATGAATTGCGTTTAAAACAAGTGCTCTTTAATTTAATGAGCAATGCCATTAAGTTTACCGACGAAGGCGGGCAAGTATTTTTAGAAACGGAAAGCAGCATAATCAACGAAAAAGAACTGCATTGCCAATTCTCTGTAAGTGATACCGGCATTGGTTTAAGTCCTGAGCAAATTGACCGTTTATTTTCTGCTTTTACCCAAGCAGACAATACCGTAACGCGCAAATATGGCGGCACAGGTCTTGGCCTTGTTATTTCCCAAAATATTATTTCCATGATGCGCGGTAAAATTTGGGTAAAAAGTGAATTGGGCAAGGGTTCTGTGTTTTTTTGTACGGCCATTTTTGAATTGGCTTCTGACGTTGTCCAAACAGATACACAAGACACCCATGCCGAAGAAGAAATGGTGCTAGACGCATTAAAGAACCTGCATGTGCTTCTTGTGGAAGACAATGAAATAAATCAAATAGTTGCCCAAGAGGTGTTGCAAGCTGCCGGCGTGACTTTGGATATTGCCAATCATGGGCAAGAAGCCTTAGATATGTTAGAAAAAAATCATTACGATGCTGTGCTTATGGATATTCAAATGCCTATTATGGATGGCTATACAGCTACCAAGAAGATTAGAGCCCAAGAAAAATTTGCCAATTTGCCCATTATAGCCATGTCTGCCCATGCCATGAAGGGCGATAAAGACATAAGCCTTTCGCATGGCATGAATGATCATATAACAAAGCCCATTGAACAACAGGTGCTTTATAAAACGCTGTATTTTTGGGTGAGTCAAGAAATGAAGAAAAATTCATATAACTAATGTTACCAAACTTGCTTTTTTAGCATATGAAATATATATATATATGTAGCAATAGTAATGTATATACTTGCGTGTATTGTTTGTATTTATCTTTTTATTGATATTTCAAGGGCATGCAGCACTTTTTATAAGTTTTTTTAATGGGGGCATCCTATGGCACAGTCAAATACTATGGCCGCAAAAATAACCAAGGCCAGTGGCAGTATCAGCGTTGAACGTGATGGAAAAGTTATTGCATTGCAAGAAGGCGACAGCGTTTTTGCCACCGATGTTATAAAGACAGGGCAAAATACGGCAGAGCTCACTTTTGCCGACGGTTCCAAGGCCATGCTTGCTACCAATACCACCATGACGGTGGAAGAATTTTCTTTTGACGGCACTTCTGATGCTTCCTTTGTGCTCAACTTGGCTGTGGGTGCCATGCGCTCTATCAGTGGCAAGGTTGTGGAACAAAATCCCGACGCCTTTAAGGTGATAACACCAAAGGCCACTGTGGGTATTCGCGGTACGGACTATGTCACAGAAGTGGGGCCTGATCAAAGCGTGCAAGTGATGGTGGTTGAATTAAGCCAAGGCCACAATGTGGTGGTGACTTCGCATCTTGGCCAGCAGCTTTCCATAAGCAATCCCAACGAAGGCGCCTTTATTGGCGGTGAACCCGATGCTTTACTTATGCATATGGTGTATACTCCGGATCAGGTAGAAAACATTCTTCAAAAGATAACCCAAATTTTAGTTTCTGAAAGTGATGAAGAAGAGCAAGACGGTAGTGAGCTTCTTGAAGGCGTTCAAGTTGAAGGGGCAGAAGGAGCCGAAGCGCAGGCTGAAGATGCTCAAGCTGAAGGTGAACAGGGCGAAAATGCCCAGGTTGCCGAAGGAGCCCAAGCAGAAGGTGATGCTGCCGAAGGTGATGCCGCCGAAGCCGGAGAAAGTGGCGATAGTGCCCAAGCTGATGCCGGTGAAAGCGGTGATAATGCTCAGGCCGAAGCCGGTGAAAGCGACGACAACGCTCAAGCCGAAGCTGGCGAAAGCGACGACAATGCCCAAGCTGATGCAGGCGACGCTGATGGCGACAATGAGCAAAGTCCTCCAAGTTCAGGCACCAGCAATGAA
>CAYJHG010000316.1:0-2354 GCA_964369535.1 uncultured Desulfovibrionaceae bacterium | reverse complement strand
AGCTATTGAGCGAATACGGTGAGCACGAGTCACTTGCTTACTCGTTATGTATCCATTTTAACATATTGGCATAGGGCGTTCAAAAGGTGTTAGATGCGCGGAAGCAAAATAATCCAAGGTGCGCCGTGTATACAAACATACATAAGCAGTTTGGATTATTTTAGCTGACAAAGCAGATGACACCTTTTCAACGCTCTATGCTAGTAGACAACGCTGTAAGACATAACCTCCGGCCTATGGAAAAACAATTCCACGCGCCGATTAAGCTCTTTGCTTTCTTCATCAACACCCGGTTTAAAGGGTCTTGTATCGCCATAGGCCACAGCGCGCATTCTGGTGGGTTTAACACCCTTGTCGGTAAGATAGCGCACCACAGATGCAGCCCTTGCGCCGGAAAGTTCCCAAACGGAAGGGTAGGGGGGCTTTACTTCATCTGGTGTAGCGTGACCGCGCACCACAAGGTACATATTATATTCGCTGAGCATAAAAACAACATCTTCTAAAATAATATCGGCTGTTTCGCTCAATTCGGCACTGCCCGGTTTAAAGATAAGGCCATTATGCATACGCAACTGCACACCCACATCGTCAGAGCTTATGCCCGAAGCTGCTTGGGGTATGGCATCGGCTAAGAGCAGTTCTTTAAGTTTTTGGGCAATGGCATAATTGGTTTGTTCTGCTTCGCTGATTTTATCGCGCAGGTCAACTTTGTCTGTGCTTTGCACAAAGGGATTATTGGTAATGGGGCTTGTGGCATTGGTATCTAAGTTTTCTTCTCCGGCAAAATAAGCAGCAAGCCCTGCTTTGGTTTCAGGTGGAGCCATATTAAGCACCCACAAGAGAAGAAAAAATGCCATCATAGCTGTTACAAAGTCGGCATAGGCTACTTTCCAGGCACCACCCATATCAATCTCCTATATGGTTAAAATAGAAATATGTTGCATTTAAAAATTACTTGCCTTTAAGCTTTTCTTCCATTTCAGCAAATGTGGGTCTGAAAGGTCCCGGTATGGCACGGCGTCCATATTCCACAGCAATGAGCGGAGTGGAACCACGTATGGCCGCTGCCACGGCTTCTTTTATGGCATTGTAATACAAATGTTCTTCATGGGCATGGTTTTCCAGTTTAGCACCCATGGGGCCAAAGCAACCATAACAAAATAAAATACCCACAAAAGTACCCACAAGTGCTGCGGCGATATAGTGCCCGAGCACTTCAGGGGGTTCGTTGATTTTGCTCATACTCAGCACAACCCCAAGCACACAAGCCACAATGCCCATGCCCGGCATGGATTCAGCCATATGGGTAACAGCGTGAGCCGGCAGCATTTCTTCTTCATGCATGGTGGCCATGTCTACCTTCATGAGGCTGTCAATATCTGAAGGATCACCGGTGGTTAAATATACGCGCAATGTATCGCCAATAAAAGAAGTAGTTTTTGTAGAATTGGAGATGGAAGGAAATTTTGTGAAAATAGGGCTTGATTCAGGTTTTTCCACATCACTTTCAATGCTGATAACGCCTTCGCGGTGCATTTTTGAAAAAAGTGCGTAGAGTAAGGCCAGCGTTTCCAGGTATTTTTCTTTGCTTGAGCCTGGGTCGCCAAAAATATGTTTGATACTCTTGGTTATGAGTTTCCAAGTAAATTTGGTTTGCGAGGCAAAAAAAGCACCCATACAAGCCCCAAGAATAATAACATATTCAGCAGGCTGAAATAGAATAAGAAAGTCGCCCTTAGCCATGGCATAGCCAGCGACCACACTACCAAAAACAATGAATAAGCCGATTATAATATACATATTTTGCCTATGTTGAATATAGTAATTTTAATTGAAATTACTATGTTGACTGCGATAGCAGGCAATCATTGCTAAAAAGTTGGCATTGCTAATGTCAACTTAATCTGCTTATAAGTGTTACATTTTATATGCCTTTTGCCTACGCAAAAAATACCTTGTATTCTGCTTATCGTCCTCTATGTAAAAAACCTTAGGTTTTAGCACCATATGCTACGGAAGCTTTTGAAGATAAAAATATGCTTTACTGCGTTGTGCAACAGTAACATAGCCCAAGAATTTTTTAGGCGCAAGGCTTTCGCCAGCATAGTTTTTATGGCTTTTCTGTTTATGAGGCTAAAATTTTTGCAGACAGTGAAGCTTTCATGGTTTATGAATAAACATGTCAAAAAAATGCCCTTCCATAATGATACAAGGAACCTGCTCCAATGCAGGAAAAAGCCTGCTTGTGGCTGCATTGTGCCGCATATTTATGGCAGACGGTTTTTCACCGGCGCCATTTAAGTCGCAAAATATGGCGCTCAATTCTTTTGTGACCGATCAAGGGGAAGAAATGG
>CAYJHG010000315.1:0-2361 GCA_964369535.1 uncultured Desulfovibrionaceae bacterium | reverse complement strand
GCGCCCCCCACTAGCCATGCACAAAAATTGGAAGGGGCACCCTTTTTGCCGCCACAGCACTGGCCAGAAGCTTGGCAAACACGTTTGCAGTCCACGCGTAAGGGTAGAATTTTATGGACATATGGCAATTTGGCGGCGGACTTTTGCGGAGAAGCCAACACCGAAAGGCGCGTATTTTTACGCAAGCTCCTAGACGATTTGCACTATCCCACCGGCACAAACACATTTTGGCCTCCCACCATGCCGGAGTCTTTAAGCTTAAGCAAAGAAGACATGACGCTCGAGAACTTTGTGCCTCATACACAAGTTTTTTGGTCCGGTGTGCACATTTTGCAAGCCAAAGCCCTTGTGGTCATGGGGCAAACAGCCACCAAGGCCATAGGCTTACCCCACGATATTCGCCCCTTTATGCAAATTCGCTATAATGGGCGCTTTGTGGTGGTTTTGCGCGATGTGGATTTGCTCATCCATGAACCCAACCACTATAATAGCATTTTGGAATTTTTGCGCACAAGCCTTGCGCCCTATGTGTAATTTTCATTACTAAAGACTCCTGCACAATTCATTGTGCGGAGGCTTTTGGAGCGTTGACGGTAGTCAATGCGACCAAAAATCAAGAATAGGCATAGCTTTGCTTTGCCGTTAAATGATTGATTTTTGTGCCTTTTAGTCCTGCACTGTGATTTTTTTTGTTTTAAAAAAATTTGTGATTTTCACAAAACTGCACTGAAAAAATAATTGTGCAGGACTCTTTACTATGATGAGGGGGAGTTTGAGGGGGCAAAGTTCTCCTTCCCCCCTCAATAAAAATTACAACTCTATTTTCAAAGTTTCTACTAAGGCAGGAATGGTGAATTCTTTGGGTTGTATATGGCAAGGTAGCCCATAGCTTTCGAGGGTTTTGGCTGTGATGGGGCCTATGGCTGCCAATTTGACATTGGGGTATTTTTTTAGGGTATCTACAGGGATAAGGCTTATAAAGTTATCTACAGTAGAGGATGAGCCAAAGGTTATGCAGTGTAGCTGGTCTTCTTGCATGGCCTTGAGCACTTCATCTTTGCGAGCGCCTGCAGGTTTTGCTTCATAGATAGGGAGTACGTGCACCGTGGCTCCGGCTTTGCGCAATTCTTCGGGCAGCACTTCTCGGGCTTCTTTAGCACGGGGCAAGAGGATTTTTTGCCCTTTCATACCCAGTGCCAGCATACCTTCCACCACACCTTCGGCAACATAGCGTGCTGGAACAAAGTCAGGTTCAATGCCGCGTTCGCGCAGGGCGTCGGCGGTGGCAGGGCCTATGGCAGCTACCTTGATGCCATTGAGAGCGCGACTGTCTTTTTTCTGCAAGGTAAGTTCTTTCCAAAAATACTTAACACCGTTAACGGATGTAAACACCAGCCACTGGTATTGGTGCAGTTTTGCCATGTGTTCGCGTACTTCGCTATAATCTGGCAAGTTGTGTATTTCTATGGTGGGAAATTGCAAAACATGGGCGCCGAGATCGCTTAGGCTTTTGGCAAGGCCACTGGCTTGTTCACGGGCACGCGTTACCACAATTCCTTTACCAAGCAGAGGCTTTTGCTCAAACCAATTAAGTTTATCGCGCAGCGTTACCACATGCCCTACAACAATGACCGAAGGATTGGTAAAGCCTTGTTTTTTACCTTCATCGGCCAGAGTGCTAATGGTGGCGGCCAAGGAACGGTGATGCGCTGTGGTGCCCCAATGCACAAGGGCGGCGGGGGTATCGGGGCTCAAACCGGCATTAATGAGATTTTCGGCAATATGGGGCAAATTTTTCATGCCCATCACAAAGACTAAAGTGGAAGCAGAGCTGGCAAGAGCTTTCCAATTATGCACTGAGTCAGGCTTTGTGGGGTCTTCGTGTCCGGTGATGAGCGTTACAGAAGAAGAAAAACTTCGGTGAGTTAAGGGAATGCCGGCATAGGCAGGCCCAGCTATGGTGCTTGAAATACCTGGCACTTCTTCAAAGGGTACACCTGCTTCCAGCAATTCTTCTGCTTCTTCGCCACCGCGACCGAATATGTAAGGATCGCCACCTTTAAGGCGCGCGACAATTTTTCCTTCTTTGGCTTTTTTAATGATGAGTTTATTTATTTCGCCTTGGGGCAAGGCGTGATCATTGGCTCTTTTACCCACATAGATGCGTTCGGCTGTATCTTGTACATGATTGAGCAATTGGCTGTTGGCAAGGGCATCGTAAACAACCACGTCGGCAGTTTCTAAAATTTCTTTGCCTTTTAAAGTGAGCAATCCCGGATCACCAGGTCCTGCACCTATAAGATATACTTTCATAACTACCTCTGTCAGGGTGTTGAAAAAGCGTAATCTACGTCGTCAGAT
>CAYJHG010000314.1:0-2377 GCA_964369535.1 uncultured Desulfovibrionaceae bacterium | reverse complement strand
TTTTCAAATATTAACAATAAATTTATATGTGAAAATAATTGTGCAGAGCTTTCGTTTTGATACGCGCCCTCCGCAAAAACTTCGTCTTCCTTACGCTTTACATTTTTTGAGCAGCCTACAGTAAAGCCATAAAATCATCATTTCAAAATTAGTTTTTTGAAATGCAGACTTTTGCAACAGGCTGTTCAGGTGAAAAGTTTACTATAAGGGGCTTTTATTGTCTTTCCAGTTGGTCAGGTGTTTTTGCACATTTTCTCTCAATTTTTCATCCACTTTACCTTTGCTGGCTTCAGAGGCAAGGTAGGACAATTCAAGCCAAGAGCCGTCATAGTTAAATACGTCTTTGGCTCCAAGAATTTCTTTTAATACCACATAAGTGTGGGCAGAACGTACACCGGACTGGCAAAAGGTAATAACTTTTTTGCCTTTAATGACTGGGCCGTAAATGGCTTCTAATTCTTCTTTTGATTTAAGGGTATGGTCTTTATTAAGGGCTTGTTTCCATTCTATATGTACAGCATTTTTGATACCGCCTGTGCCCCAAGCGCCTTTGGACGAACCGGTTTCTTCTCCGGCATTTTCGCCTTTGGAGCGTGTGTCAATAATAACCCATTCGTTGGGATTATCCACGGCCGCCAAGACTTCTTCTACGGTTTTGTCAAACTTTGCCACATCATAACTTAATGATTTATAAGCGAGCTTGTGCTTTCCATCCGCAATATCTATGGACTCACCCTTATCATAGCCTGCTGCAATCCAAGCATTGACGCCACCGTCAAGAATTTTCACTTGTCTTTGACCGAGCAATTTGAGTTGCCAATAGACGCGTGCGGCGTCGTGCATGGCATCGGCACTGTACACAACGATGACAGAGTCTGGCTTAATTGCAGCCTTAGCCAAGAGCTCTTCCATCTGCTCTTTAGATTTTCTATAGCCGGTTATGTCGGGGGAAGAGGCTTCTGTGGAGCCTTTTCCGCTGTAATCAGGGCGCCACATGGTATAGGAACCTTGGATAGGCTTGCCCGCATTATCAAAGGGGACATATCTTTTTTTATTGTGAAGAACGCCAAAAAGCACAAGATTAGGGTCTTTTTTGTCCATCATAGCTTTTAAATCTGCAACAGAAATAAAATCACCGCCGGCAACGGCAAAGCTTTCTGCGGTAAAAGAAATGGTTAGGGCAAGACTTAAAAATAGAGACAAAGTGAAACGCATGAACATAAAATTTTTTCCTTCTAGTTTTTAATAGTTTTGTTAAGGTTACTAGCCGCCAAGGTTTTGGATTCTCTTTTTAGATTTATATCTATTGGCCCAAGCTTTTAAGGGCTTTGATAAAGTGTCTTCTGGCGGAGTGTCGCCTTTTTGCACTACATTACCAAAAATCAAATCCAAAATATGCCAAGCTTTGGCTCCGCCCATGAGCATGGATTGTCTACAAGCTGCGCAATAGGTCACAACTTCTTTTGTGGGGAAGTCGTTGACCCTTCTTTGCATAACCCGCATGGCTAGCTCTGGGTTAGCGGGCACAATCATACCGCCAAAGCCACAACATCGGGTATTGGCGCCTGTTCTTTCCGGTTCTACACTTTTATATCCAAGCTCATTTACTATCCATCTGATGCCTTCGTGAATTTGTGAATACGGCCTGATGGAGCAAGAGTCGTGCATGGAAAAAACTACGCTAGAATTTTTACCTTTGCCTATGCTTTCTTTGGGTAAGCCAATTTCAGGAAAAAGCGCCCAAAGGGATGTCACTTTAAGTTCGGCTAATTCCAAGACTTTATAACAACTTTGACAACCTACAATGACTTCATCCACTTCGCAATCTTTTAGATCGGCTAATAAACCGTCAAAGCGCTGGTGAAAGGCGTCTTCTTGTCCTAAAGCCTTGGTGGGTTTACCACAGCATTTTTGGATAAAAGAAATGTCGGGGTAGACACTTTGTAAATGATGAGCTGTTTTTTCTACTAATTCGGGATTATACGAAGATAGCGCACAACCTGCGATAAATGCTTTTCTTCCCATTATATATTTCTCCCCTTATTCTTGGTAGTAAAAAACTTTGAAAAACCAAGACTTTGGTGCATGTTTATGGCTTTGTGCCCTTTAATGGGTGAATTGCCATTATTGGCTTTGATATAGTCTTTGCGCATATGTCCAAAAATATCTGCAAATTTATAGTCTTCGGGGCACACTAATGTGCACTGGTCACACATATTACAAGAATAGGCAATAATGGGGTCAAGCTCATTATTTTTTAGGAAGTTAGTAAATAATTCCCCTGGATATGTTGTGTAATCATTCAGCATAATGCATTCGGTTATACATTTTTTGCACACACATTGTAAACAGCGAGAAGCTTCCATAAGTGCTCTTT
>CAYJHG010000313.1:0-2385 GCA_964369535.1 uncultured Desulfovibrionaceae bacterium | reverse complement strand
TTGCCATTTTTTCCTCCCATTATTCGGCTTTGCCGAGTTCAAGTTCTTCAAGTTCTAAAGCTGCCTTGCGCGCGTCTTCTTCGCGAATTTTTTGGTGTGCAAGGCGAATATATTGCAAAACTGGCCTACGCGCTATACACACATAACCGCATAAACCACATTCTAAACAAGAAAAAACATGCTCACTGCGACAGCGTTCGTACAAGGCAAATTCGGCATTACGGCTTAAGGTGCTTGGTGAAAGACGGGCAGGGCATATGAGTACACAAGCGCCGCAATTCACACAAGGGCTATGCCCTTCCATGCGGGGCACAGAGCCAGCTTCTACCACAAAAACACCGTGCGTGCCTTTGGTAATGCTGCGCGCAAGGCTGTCTAGGCTTTCACCGCGCAATGGGCCGCCGCGTAAGACAGTATCACCTTCTTCGATAGTTATATCGGCAGCTTGTAAAATGTCACCTATGGTGGAGCCGTCCTTGACTATGTAGTTTTTCCATTTTGTATAAGAACCCACAGTCATCACTGTTTCAATAAGGGGCAGCCCCGTGGCGCCCACGCGGCCAAGGCTCCATATATTATGGATGCTCACGCAAGCGACGTCTTCGGGATTTTCCTTACCTGTGACATTTTTTATGAGTAATTCTGACACAGAATTAGGATAGTCCGTGGGAACGTGCACAATTTCTATGCCATCATAGGAAAGCTGGGTTCCGTGGGGCACGGCCAAAAGAACTTTTTCCGCTCTGGTCATGCGTTTGTGCAGTTCAATACCTTTGTTTAAATGCTTAGCATGGTTAGTAAGCATAGGTTCTGCCCAAGTCACACCTGGGTCGGGATTTAAACCATTGATAATAAGAGTCTTACATTCTTTGGCCAAAGATTTGGTATTTACTCCAAGCTTTTTTACAGCCATAATGAGATCTTGCCCAAACAAACCCTCTTCAAGCAAATCTATGGGTTCTACCGTGGGCGCATCTTCCACAGGCTCAGTGACCTTTATAAATACGCTACGGTCGCTTACTTCTGTGACCTCTCCATGCACAGGTGAAAATAAATCACCTTTATCTATAGAGGGGTGTTCAGCAAGCAACATATAAGGATGTACTTTAGTTTTTTTCTTAATACCGTCAACAACAGTAAAGCCTTCCCTATTCAGGCGCAATGTGTTTGGTAATGGCATTTCGGTATAACGATCTGTATTTCCATACACAAGGTTGAATCGCGGGTCGTTTAGCATTTGAAAGTTTTGTTTCATAATATACCCTCTATAAATGGCATTGTGCGCATTGCTCTTGAGTGTAGGGGCCTTGGTCTGCCTCTTGGTGGCAGGTGATGCATTGACCGTGGAAGGCATTCATACGCGCTGGTATGAGTTCATCCATTTTTTGATCGGTGTGGCATACGGCGCAGGATGCGTATTTTTCATTGATTTTAAAGACTTTAGGGCCTTTTTCTTTCAATTCTTTACGCATGTCAATGGTAGTGTGGCAAGAAGAACAACCCTTAATGCCCGCATCAAACATGTCTTCGTGGCAGCTTTGGCACTTGACGTGCACAGCATCGCGCAAAGAGGGCATGCTTTCGTCGCCACTTTCTTGGTGGCAGTCGGCGCAATTTTGTGGTTCAGGCTCAATGCTTGTGTCTTCATGGTGACAGGAAGTACAGTCAAGACCGTAATCTTCCGCATGAGCTTGGTGCGTCCAGTCAACCTTTGGGGTAAATTCCATATGGTGACAGGTGGCACACGAATTGAAACTTTTGTATTTTTCGGTATGGGTTGCGCGGAAGGTTTCGTCAAAGGTCACCCCATGACAGCTTCCACACGATTCCACCACGTCTGATTCAAGAATCATTTCGTGGTGGCAAGTAGCACACGAAAAACCATAGTCATCTATGTGCTTTTTGTGATTAAAAACAACCTTACCGGCCGCATTGTTCAATAAAATGCGCTCAGGATTTTGGGGCACTGTCTCAGGGACAAGGTATCCGCCAATGGATACAGCAGCCGCTATAGCCGCAAATATTAGTATGGGAAGATAACGTTTTTGCAAGAGAACCGTCCTTATGAAAGAAAAATTGTGAACACTTTTACACCTGACATCTCTGTATCATAACAAATTTTCAAGGCATTGAAAAGCTAAAATTTGACTTATGCGACTTTGTAATCAGTGCTTCGAAAAAAAATATTATTTTGACTGTTTAGAGAAGTGTTTTGCAGCGTGCAGCCATGAAAATGTAACCATGTGTATTTTTTTTTGACTTTTTAATATGTAGATGGAAAATTTTTATAAAAAAGCTTGACCTCCAGCTTAGCTTATGGCAAATAAGCAATTCGTGCCGGGATGGTGGAATTGGTAGACGCAGCGGACTCAAAATCCGCCGGGG
>CAYJHG010000312.1:0-2400 GCA_964369535.1 uncultured Desulfovibrionaceae bacterium | reverse complement strand
ATGAAGGCATTGCCACAAGCCTTATAGAGGCAATGGCTTATGGCTTGCCTATTATTGCTAGTGATTTATCGACACATGCCGAAATTCTAGAGCACGAAAAATCTGCTCTTATATTTCCTCAAGGGGATCCGCAAGCTTTGTTTAATGCCATGGAAAAACTTGTGCTGTATCCTGATGTTTGCACTGAACTTGGTAAATATGCACAAGCTCGCGCCAATGAATTGTTTGCACCTCATGTGCAAAGTAAGCGCATGGCTCAACTCATCGTGCAATCGAAAAATATATTATAATAATATATGAATACGGCAAATGTTTTTTGTTGCAAAATAATAATAAAAATAACTTGACCAAATCAATCTTTTTCCGTAGTTTGCCTCTTGCAACAAGCGCGGCTGTAGCTCAGCTGGATAGAGCACCAGGCTACGAACCTGTAGGTCAGGAGTTCGAATCTCTTCAGCCGCGCCACAAATGACATTATTGAAAAGGGTTTACGCTAAAAGCGTGAACCCCTTTTTTGTTGTGCATGATATTACTTTAGCTTGCATATCCCTTTGTTTAATAAGGTAAAAGTATTTTGTAACAAAATGTTCTTTAAACTTGATTTTTGGAAAAAAAAGTGTAATTAGAACATATCGAAACACTGTAATAAATTTAAAGACTACAGCAAGGATGAATTTCTTTTGAAGAGCTTTCAAAATAATAAGTTTGACAGGCTGACCATTATAGGCTTTATTGTTTCCTTGGTTGTAATAATATCTTATGCGGTTTGGTATTACTCTGTAATCACAAAACAAGTTGATGATGCTGCACGTAGAGAAATGTATGAAATTGGTCTGCAACTTGAGCTGGTGTTGGAAAATATTCTAGATGAGAATGTAGACGACCTGGCTTTATTGGCTGATTATGTTTCGCGCGAAAATGCAACGCACGAAAACATACTACACTTTCTTGCTTCGCAATCACACGTGGAAGAATTTGACAATTTATACTACATCAGGCTTGATGGAGTAGGGATTTCTAAAAATAATGTACAGCATGACTTTTCAGATAATGTAGCCTTTCTTTCTGCCCTACAACGCGATTATTTTATTTCTGACCCACATTTTTTACCCAATTCTGGGGCTTTTGTATTTGATACTGCAGTACCTGTAAAGAAAGATGGTAAAACTATTGCCGTTATGTATAGTGAATCGTCCATGGAAGATTTTAATGAAGCCATGGACAGTTTGACACGCGGTAGCGGTATAGCCTTTCTTTTAGATAAGAAAATGAATGTGATTTTCGCTAATAAATCTACAAGTATGGAATCCACTGTTCTTTTTAAAAAGGACGCGGAGCTTTTAGGGCTTGAAGATGTAAAAAAAGCTAAAGCAGATATAGTTAAAGGGCAAAGCGGTAGTTTTATTTATGAAGCCAATGGTCTGCCTAGGGCGCTTGTGTATACGCCTGTGAATATGACAGATTGGGTTTTGGTGGTGAGTATTGAAATGGGTGCTATTAATACCCAATTGAATATTGCTGTGGGTCACATTACTTCGGTCAGCGCTATAATTCTATTTATACTCATTGCCCTTATTCTTTATACTTGGTATTCAAGAACCTCTTTACTGCGATCTGCAGAACAAAATGCTTATTTTGATCCTTTGACAGGATTGCCAAATTTGTTAAAACTTAAGAAAGATATGCACATTATCTTAAGCGAAAAAACAAATAGTGTTTATTCAATTTTAAAATTTGATATAGTGAATTTTAAAACTGTTAATGAAATGTTTGGATTTAGTGTAGGTAATCATGTTTTAAAAGCATCTGTAGATATTAAAGAAATAGCAAATGAACCAACATTGATTGTTTCTAGAATTGGTGTAGATGAATTTATATTGTTTTCGCATAACAGCTTTTTAGATAATATAGAAACTAAAATAAATAATTTTGAAGCTCTTTATAACAAGCGTATTCCTGATTTAGCTAGCCATAAACTTTCCTTTAAATATGGACGATATCGTATTGAATGTGGTGAAACAGACGTTGATAAAATTGTTAATAAAGTAAACCTTGCTCACACCATAGCTAAAAGCAATAAAGAACATATAGTATATGATTATAATGACCTTTTTAAGAAACAAATTTTAAGAGAAGCCGAATTAACTGGAAAAATGGAATTTGCGCTTAAAAATAATGAATTTAAAGTATATTTGCAGCCTAAATATGACATAGTAACAGAAACTCTTGTGGGTGCAGAAGCTTTGGTTCGATGGATAGGAGCTGACGGTAAAATTGTTTTTCCCAATGAATTTATTCCACTGTTTGAAAAAAATGGATTTATTGTGCATGTGGATCGTTATGTGCTGGAAATAGTCTGCCAAACTATCAAAAAATGGTCAGAACAAGGAATTAAAAATA
>CAYJHG010000311.1:0-2401 GCA_964369535.1 uncultured Desulfovibrionaceae bacterium | reverse complement strand
TCGGCAGGAGTTTGGGTGACAGCTTTGTTGCCTATATCTTGAATAATTTGTTGGCTAATGGGGTCTACCATATGTATTCCTTAAGTATTTTGTAGGGTTTCCTTGGCCATATTGCGCACATCTTCTGGGGTATCTTCATTATTAAGTAATGCTTGCAAAATGGCTTGACCGCGCGCACTATTTTTGTTCATGCACAACATAAAGCCGTGCCACGCTTGAATATGTGGGTCATTTTCATATGCAGGAAGGGCTTGTTTTTCGATAATGTCAATGCCTTTTGCATAGTCGCCCCTGTGTGCGGCACACATGGCTAAGCCTAAAACGGATCCGCATTGGCCTTCGCGCAAGGGAATAAGATTGCGGAAAATTTCTTCACTTAAGCGTATATTTCCGGCCCAAAGGCCGTCCAGAGCAATTTTTCCAAGCAGACTTGCTATTTCTTGAGTAACTTGCATTGCTTTCTCCTTACATTTTTTGAGCTACGGATTGCTCCGCTTCGGTAAGTGTTTTAATAAGACCACTGGCAAGACTCATCATGGTAGAATATTCTGTGGCTAACATGTTAAATTCTATCATATCTGTTTCGCTCAGGTTTTCTTTGCTGGAAAAGGCTGCAATTTCGGCCGAGAGATCTTCTATGCTGCCTGTCATGCTATTAAAAGCTAATTGTGCGGTTTCGCTCATGATACTATCCTTTTGTTAATATTCTTATATATTATTGATAGAGCTATTTATTAAGGGCATGGTAGCGTAAAACCACAATGCTTTGCGCTGCCATAAGTGCCGTGCGGTAGTGCTGTGCTTTGGCATAATCGTTGGGAGAAAGCCCTGCTTTGATGGCATCGTCCACATACAGCACTTGTTCGCCAAGCGCTTGACCAATGACTTCTACAGCCTTGCTTCCATGCTCTTTAATTGCTGCGTCCAGCGCAAAATCTTTGGAAAAAATGTCCATGCATTCACCTTTAGTTTATAGGTTTAAAATTTATGTTTGCGATAAGCTTTAATGCTTAATTGTGCATGCCTTAGCGCGGGCAATAGAGTAAACGGTCACCTTGAGTAAAGGTGCTATATTTTTCTCTAACTTCTTGTACTTGCAGACCATTTGGCAAGTGTGCGCCGCGAGGGTATGTTCTGTTTTGGTATTCAACATAGAGTTGGCCTCCCGCGCCGCCTATGCGCAAACTGGCACAAAAATTTGTCTCTTCAACTGTTTTTATGCTCGGTGCCGGGCTTGTGTTGGTCTTTGGAGCACTTATATTTTTGGGCTTGGCCTTGATAAAAGGGTTTATGCCGCGTGTCATATCTATGGCTTCTTGCATAAAAATTTGTAGCTGAGAATTTTTTTCTCTTGAAAGAGCACTTGTTTCCAACACTATACCATAAGGACCTGGACTTAATGTAACCATGTTTTGCAAGCCCAAAGTGCTGAGGCTTTCTTGCAAAGAGTTTTGTATTTGCGCATAAAAGGCTACGTCTTTTTGTAAATATATGTATTCCAAATCGCTTTGCAAGGGGGCAAGAAAATCTTGTAACACATTTGCATCATAAGTATAACCTGAAATACGCAAGCCATTGTGTATGGTGCGCACACGCAAAAGCGCTCCCTCGGTTTTTATGCGTTCTTCTAGGCTTTGCTGTATGGCATTTAAAGAAAGCAAATGGCTTTGCACTGTAAAAGGTAAGCCTTGTAAAGCTTGTTCAAGGTTTTTTTGGGTTTCGCTATTATTCACACCACCACGCACATGCCAAATACCTTGTTCATCTTGTTGTACGGTAAGACCGGAGGCATTGTGCGAGCGTAATACAGCATTGATATCTTGGTTTTGTAGTTCAGATTCTGGAGGACCGCTGAATGTCCATATGCCGCCAAGGCAAAGAGCAAGCAGTAATAGTATAAGTATAAGGCGCAGTGCTATTCTTGTGCCTTGCGCGGGAGCTTTAGTTTGCACGCTTGGCATGGGCAAAGATGTGTCACGGGGCACAGTTTCTCTGTGGACATTTTCCTCTGTGTTTTCGTGAGTTGTGTCCTCTTCGGCCATGGGTGCTTGCTTGGCATTTTGCGTTAGTTCAATGTCAGGCCAGTTGCTTTCTTTCACGTCTCCAAGGGCAGCGTGTACTTCGCCAAAGCTTATGCAAGTATACAGGGGCACGGCAATGCCATTTTCGGGAATGGCTTGGCCTTGTAAATAATTTTGGCCTGTGTTGTCGGCATCTTCAGCAGGGAGCAAGAATACATTGCCCTCTTGGTCTAAGCGTATAATGGCTTGTTTTGGAGCCACATCATTAAGCAGAATATCGCAAAGAGCGTCGCTGCCGATGAGCCAATCTCCGGCGGCAAGCTCCATTTGTGCCCCTTGGTGGAGGCCTGAAAGTATGCGCAATATTCTGTTCACAATGA
>CAYJHG010000310.1:0-2408 GCA_964369535.1 uncultured Desulfovibrionaceae bacterium | reverse complement strand
TCAGCACCGCTTGCTTTAACGGCATTTGCGCTAAATGAAGGCGGAACCACTAGCATATCAAAACCTTGCGCAGCCAAAAGGCGCAATATATACCATTTTATGCCATAATCATACACAACAAGACGTGTACCTTTTTGCCCATTAACGCCAGGCCAAGCATAAGAACCATCGGCATTTATGGGAGCATCTTGAGTGCTTTTTCCTGTCCAAATATAGGGAACTTTAGGCGCCACAAAATCAACAAGGTTTTGTCCTTCCATGGAAGGCATGGCCTTGGCTCGTGCCACAAGCTCAGCCACGTCAAAGCACGAGGTGGAAATAACTCCACGCATGGCACCGTTAATGCGCACATGGCGGGTCAAGGCACGGGTGTCTATACCTTCAATTCCCGGAACATTATGTTTTACCAAGAAATCCGGCAAAGACATGATAGCGCGCCAGTTGGAAGGTTTTTTGCAGCATTCTTTGACTATGAGGCCGGAAACATGGATTTTTTGCGACTCCATGTCTTCATCGTTAATGCCATAATTACCTATGAGCGGATAGGTCATGCACACCATTTGCCCGCAATAGGACGGGTCGGTGAGCAATTCTTGATAGCCGGTCATGCCCGTATTAAAAATAACTTCGCCGCCGCCTTCAATGGGGCCGGTGAAGGACTTGCCTTCTAGGGTAAAACCGTCTTCTAAAACAAGTATAGCTTTCATATAATACTCTTTTTATAAAAATTATGTATGACGCTGTAATGTGTACATTTTCAACTATCCTCAGGTGTTCAAAATGTGTGCAGTACAAGGAAGAGATGGTTTTTCAAGGGAATATAGGACTCTTATGGTCCATGCCCCGATGAAAAAGCTTCTCTGACGCTGTAATGTGCACATTTTCAACACCTACTACACGCTTTCACGCGCATAATATTCTTGCAAGCTTTCAACCTTTACCTCGCCGCCACGAATGGCGCCGATGGCTCTGGCTGTTGCTCTTGCTCCAGCCAATGTGGTGCAATAAGGAATACCATAAGCAAGAGCTGCTTGGCGAATGGCTCTGGAATCTTGGGCAGTAAGTTTGCCAGAAGCTGTGTTCACCACCAAGGCTACTTTATGATTTTTTAATAAATCTACAATATTGGGCCGCCCTTCATACACTTTAAGCACCGTTTCTACTTCTAGGCCTTCATTTCTAAGTAATTGAGCAGTACCAGAAGTAGCCAAAAGCTCAAAGCCAAGGTTGGCAAACTTTTTAGCCACCAAGGGCAAAAGTTCTTTGTCGCGATCATTTACGGAAAGGAAGACCTTGCCCCCTTGCGGCAAACGCTGGCCCGCTGCCAACTGGCTTTTTAAGAAGGCTTCTTCAAAGGTGGCACCCATGCCCATAACTTCGCCTGTGGAGCGCATTTCAGGACCTAATACCACGTCCACACCGGGGAAGCGGTTAAAGGGGAATACGGCTTCTTTTACGCAATAAAAACCACCGCGACGCATGGACCAAGGGTCAAGCTCTTCCAATGTTTTACCAAGCATCACTTGCGTTGCAAGGTAAGGCAAAGGAACGCCTGTGGCTTTAGCCACAAAAGGTGCTGTACGCGAAGCACGAGGATTCACTTCAAGTATGAAAATCTGGTCACCCTTGATGGCAAATTGAATATTCATAAGCCCCACCACGCGCAATTCGTGAGCTAAAGCTTCGGCTTGCAAGGCAATGTCGGCCACATGGTCATAGGACAAAGAAAAAGACGGCAATACACAAGCAGAGTCGCCGGAGTGTATGCCAGCTTCTTCGATATGTTCCATAATACCTGCAACGTATACCTCTTCACCGTCAGAAAGCACGTCCACGTCTACTTCTATGGCGTGTTCTAAGAATTTATCTATGAGAATGGGATGTTCTAAAGTTTCTGTCACATGCTTTTGGAAATATTCCGTAAGCTCTGTGGCATCATACACAATGGCCATGGCTCGCCCGCCAAGCACATAGCTTGGGCGCACCACCACAGGATATTCAATGTCTTCGGCCACTGCCAAGGCTTCTTTTAAACTTAAAGCAATGCCATTGGGGGGTTGGCGTAATTGTAATTTTTCAATGAGCGCTTGAAAGCGTTCGCGGTCTTCGGCGCGGTCAATGGCATCGGGTGAAGTTCCCAAAATGGGCACACCGGCTCGCATAAGCGGCACAGCCAAATTAAGTGGCGTTTGACCGCCAAATTGCACAATAACTCCGGTGGGTTTTTCCGCGTCCACAATATGCATGACATCTTCAAAGGTCAGGGGCTCAAAATACAAACGGTCAGAAGTATCATAGTCGGTAGAAACCGTTTCGGGATTGGAGTTAACCATAATGGCCATAACGCCAGCATCTTTTAAGGCAAAGGAAGCGTGGCAGCAGCAATAGTCAAATTCAATGCCCTGCCC
>CAYJHG010000309.1:0-2409 GCA_964369535.1 uncultured Desulfovibrionaceae bacterium | reverse complement strand
TACTTTTTGAAAGATTTTTAAATATTGAACGTGTTTCTTTGCCTGATATTGACGTAGACTTTTGCGAAAGGCGCCGCGCAGAAGTTATACGCTATATGGTTGATACCTATGGAGAAGATTCCGTTGCGCAAATAACTACCTTTGGTAAAATGAAGGCTAAAGCCGTGGTGCGCGATGTGGGGCGTGCCCTTGGCATGACCTTTGGCGATACAGACCGTATAGCCAAGCTCATACCTGAAGACATGAAAATGACCATTCATAAAGCTTTAGATCAAGAACCTGAACTAAAAACGCTTTATGATACAAACCCACAAATCACTAAGCTTTTAGATACTTCCTTGCGCCTTGAAGGTTTATCGCGTCACGCATCCACCCATGCTGCAGGTCTTGTGGTGTCTGATAAACCCATGACAGAATATTTACCTTTATATAAAGGCAAAAAGGGCGAACTTGTCACCCAATTTGACATGAAAATGGTGGAGCAAGTGGGTCTTGTGAAATTTGACTTTTTGGGGCTTAAAACCATGACCCTCATCCAAGACACTTTGGATGCCATTGCCCACCAAGGTCAGGAAGTGCCCAATTTAGATACTCTGCCTCTCACCGATACAGCCACCTATGAACTGTATACGCGCGGCGAAACAGACGGTATTTTTCAAGTGGAAAGTTCTGGAATGCGTCAATATTTACGCCAGCTTAAGCCTTCATGCTTTGAAGATATCATAGCCATGCTTGCCTTATATCGTCCAGGGCCATTGGGCTCAGGCATGGTGGATGAATTTATCAAACGCAAGCACGGCGAAGTGCCCGTGGTATACCCTGTGCCCATGCTTGAAGAATGCCTGCGCGATACCTATGGTGTTATTGTCTACCAAGAACAAGTTATGCAAATAGCCCAAATTGTAGCAAATTACACCTTGGGTGGCGCGGATCTTTTGCGACGCGCCATGGGTAAGAAAAACCCCGAAGCCATGGCCATGGAGCGCTCAAAATTTGTGGAAGGCGCTGCACAAAATGATATTCACGAAAAAAAGGCCAATGAGATTTTTGACCTTATGGAAAAATTTGCGGAATACGGCTTTAATAAGTCGCACTCTGCCGCCTATGCGCTTATTTCTTATCATACAGCGTATTTAAAAGTACACCACAAAGTTGCCTTTATGGCTGCTCTGCTCACATCAGAAATGGGGAATCAAGATAAATTATTAAAATATGTTGCAGCCTGCAAAGACATGGATATTGACGTGTTGCAGCCTTCGGTCAATGACAGTATTCGTTCTTTTTCTGCCCTTGGCGACAAAGTGGTTTTTGGTCTTGGTGGCATTAAAAATGTGGGTGATGAAGCCATACGCGAAATTGTTGAAGCACGTTTAAACAAGGGAGCTTACGCGTCTTTATTTGATTTGGCCTGCAGGGTCAACCTACGCAAAGTGACCAAACGTGTGCTTGAGTCGCTCATCAAGGGTGGTGCTTGTGATTGCTTTGGGCTTACCCGTGCGGCCATGCTTGCGGCCATTGACTTAGTTGTAGCCAGAGCGCAAAAAAAAGCCAAGGATAAAGCTTCTAACCAAGTTTCATTGTTAGCCATGACCCCTCAAGTGGAAGCCCCAAAGCAAAGCGGTATTGGTCTGGATTGCCAAGAAGCTCTCATGGACGAAATGCCTGAGGATGAAAAATTACGTTGTGAAAAAGAAGCGCTAGGCTTTTTTCTCACAAGTCATCCACTCTTACCTTACCGCAAAGAAATGACACGCTTACGCCTTATGCCTCTAGAAGAAGTGCGTGAAGCTTTTCCCGGCAGTGAAGTGCGCTGCGCTGTGCTCATAACTTCTTTGCGTGAAGTGAATACCAAAAAAGGCGATCGCATGGCCTTTCTTGGCATTGAAGACTTAACCGGGCATGGTGAAGTCACATTTTTTCCTAAATCTTATCTTGAATATAAAGAATTACTGAAATCTGACCAACCCTTACTTTTGGAAGCAAGAACCGACACAAGACAAGATGACAGAAATGGCTATGATGATGAGCAAGAAGATGAAGTTGTACGCGAAATAAAATTGCTTGGCAGCAAGGTAAGCCCTTTGAGCGAAGCGAGCATGGCAAGCACTGCTCCCATATGTATTTCCATTCCCAAAACCCATCTTGATGAAGCCAACATGTTGGCTCTACGCCATATTTTACAAAGTCATCAAGGCAATGTTATGGCTGAAGCGCAAGTGGTGCTTGATGGCTACCATTGTTTGCTCGAACTTGGCCCGCGTTATAGGGTACAACCGGGGCCAGCATTAGAGGCCGCTTTACACGAATGGAGCAAGGCAGGCTGCTGAAAAAGCACCATCTGCTGCGTCAAATGGCTTTTTTTTCGTGGTATGGGCCATAAGAGCCCTATCCTGCCTCAAAAAAAGCCAT
>CAYJHG010000308.1:0-2417 GCA_964369535.1 uncultured Desulfovibrionaceae bacterium | reverse complement strand
CAAAAACTCATTGCCGACGGCAAGGCTTATGCCACTGCATCTGGTGATGTATATTTTAAAGTTCGAGCCTATGAGCCATATGGCAAACTTTCTGGGCGTAGCCTTGATGATTTACAAGCTGGGGCTAGAGTTGCACCGGGAGAAGAAAAACTTGACCCCCTAGATTTTGCACTTTGGAAGGCCGCAAAGCCAGGTGAGCCTTTTTGGGATAGCCCTTGGGGTAAGGGGCGTCCAGGCTGGCATATTGAGTGTTCTGCCATGAGCGAAGAATATTTGCCCCTAGATATTCACGGTGGAGGTCAAGATTTAATCTTCCCACATCATGAAAACGAAATTGCGCAAACTGAAGCTTGTACGCATAAGGAACTTGCACGCTATTGGGTGCATAATGGTTTTGTGCAAATTGACTCGGAAAAAATGTCAAAATCATTAAATAATTTTAAAACTATCCGCGATATCTTAGAACAATATTTACCCGAAACCTTGCGTTTTTTCCTCCTAGGTAAGCAATATCGCAGCCCCATTGATTTTACCGATACAAGCATGGACGAAGCTGAGCGTGGTCAAAAGCGTATTTATCAATGCCTGCAAGATGTACATTCTGCACTTGAACGTCAAAGTTGGAAAAAAAGCCCATTTCCTCCAGCCCATATGGAAGAACTATTAAGCACAGAAGAAGCCATCAATGCCGTAATGGAAGATGATTGCAATAGTGCAGCTGCCATGGGGCATATTTTTTCCTTAGTGCGCTTAGTTAACCGTTGTCTTGAAGATAAATCTGCACGTGCCAGTGAAGGTATGCGTGATTTTTTACTAGCTTTTCAAAAAACCATGAACACTTGGGGCAATGTGTTAGGATTATTTCAAGCAAATTCCGGTGATTTTTTGTTAGATTTACGCAACCAGCAAGCAAAACGTAAAAAAATTGATATTAAAAAAATTGAAAATTTACTTGCTCAAAGACAAGAAGCGCGTGCTCAAAAAGACTTTGCTAAATCAGACACCTTGCGCGATACATTAAGCCAAATGGGTATTGAGTTGCGCGATACTGCCCATGGCGCAGAATGGGACATTGCTTAAAAAATTTAGCTCAAAATAAAAAATCCTTCGGATTTTATTATGAACCAAAATTTTAGTAAATTAGCAGCATATATAATGATTTCTGCTATTCTTTTCAGTCAAATTTGGACTGCCCCAGCTCATGCATTTTTGGGCTTTGGTGAATTTGGTATTGCCGAAGAAAAAGAGATGGGGCGCAAGTTTGAAGTTCTTATCCGCTCTCAGCTGCCATTAATTGAAGATCCTGAAATTTCAATTTATGTGAAAAATATTGTAGACAAAATAGCCAAGGCTATACCACCCCAGCCATTCCAATTTACCAGTGGGGTAATTTTACATAATTCGCTTAATGCATTTGCTGTACCCGGTGGACATTTATTTATTTTTTCAGGTCTTATCATGCAATTGGATAATGAGGCCGAGTTAGCTGGCATTATGGCTCATGAAATGGCGCATATTACCAAACGCCATGTGGCAGAACGTATTGAGCGCGGTAAATATCTGACGCTTGCTGCACTTTTGGCAGCCGTTGCCGGTGTGCTTGTAGGTGGAGAAGGTGGCAGTGCTATTATGGCTGGAGCTCTAGGAGCTGGTCAATCTGCCATGCTAAATTATAGCCGCATGGATGAATCTGAAGCTGATGATATAGGCTATCAATACCTCACAGCCGCAGGTTATCCCCCTATTGCTATGGCTGGAGGATTTAAGAAAATTCGCGAAAAAAGTATTATGAGCGGTGGTGGAAATGTGCCGACATACCTTTCTACCCATCCTGAAATTGGGGCGCGCATCACCAGTGTTGTGGCTAAAGCTCAGTCTGGACCACAATCTCTAAATAGGCGCAAAGTAGATAACAGGCACTTTAAGCGTGTTCAAACCCTACTTTGGGCGCGTTATGGTACAATTCAAGCGGCGCGACATCGCTTTAATGCAGAACAAAATCCCCTTGCCATCATGGGTTTGGCCATGCTCTATGCAAGAGAAAATAAAATTCAAGAAGCTAGCACCACCTTTGATAAAGCCCTTGCACAAAGCCCTAAAGACCCACTAATCTTGCGTGAGGCAGGAGCATTTCACTATCGTAAGGGTGATACATCACGTGCCGAAACTCTTTTAACCACAGCCATGCAGCTGGACCCGCGTGATTATATGGCACAATTCTTTTATGCTAGACTTTTAGATGAAACTGGACGCACCTTAAATGCTGCCCCTTTTTACCAAGAGGTTTTACGCATTTTACCAGAAGACCAAGAAGTGCATGCAGCCTATGCTCGCTCCCTTGGGCGCAGTGGCAAGCAATTTGAGGCATTTTTACACCTTGCCTACAGTGCACTTTATGGCAATAACAAACAAAAAAC
>CAYJHG010000307.1:0-2417 GCA_964369535.1 uncultured Desulfovibrionaceae bacterium | reverse complement strand
CACGGCCTTTGGCTCCGGAGGCCAACGCTCTATCCAACTGAGCTACGGGCGCAAGGATGTTTTTTATGCCTGCTATTGGTATACTGTGGTTACGGTGTTGTCAAGAAACGAAAAACTGTATACATGATAATCAGACAGTTAAGGAGAAAATTATGACAAAGATAACTTGGCTTGGGCATTCGGCTTTTAGCATTGAAGAAGACGGTGTTTGTGTGGTAATAGATCCATTTTTAGAAGGAAATCCCATGGCTTCTGTCTCGGCGGATGAGCTTTCTTCTGTGGACATAGTGCTTGTGACCCATGACCATGCTGATCATGTGGGACAAGCTGTAGAAATCTGTAAAGAGCACAAAGCCATGCTTGGTTGCGTGGTGGAAACAGCTTTTAGGCTTATGGATGAAGGCGTGCCGCAAGAGCAAGTGTTGAATAGCATTGGCTTTAATATGGGTGGCACCGTGAGTCACAAGGGTGTGGAAGTGACCATGATACCGGCTTTCCACACTTCGGGAAGCGGCTTACCTGCTGGATTTATTGTGCGTATGCCCAGCGGAAAAGCCATTTATCATGCAGGTGATACGTCAATTTTTGGCGATATGGCCTTGTGGGGAACCTTGTATCCCATGGACGTGGCCTTACTGCCCATTGGGGGAGTTTTCACCATGGACGCGCGCCAAGCAGCACATGCTGCTCGTTTGCTAGACACAAAAAGTGTTATTCCTATGCATTATGCCACCTTCCCAGCTTTAGACAGCAATAGTAAAGCCTTTGAAGAACATCTTAAAGAATTAGCACCTTTGTGTATTTGCCATGCCATTGCACCTGGTGAAACCATAGAAATATAAATGTATTAAGCAAAACAATACCCATTGCGTAATAGGCACAATGCTTATTATGCAATGGGTACAATATTTATGGTAGCACTTGTTGTTTTTCACAAAGCGAATGATGTATGGATTTAGCTTCCTCATTCTTTGCATTTATTTGACATGATAGAATTTTATGTTGGATATCGGCATAATTTGCTGCGTCTAAAAGCATGCCGTGCTTGTCAAAAATAGTGGCGGCCAACTCCCATTCATGTAATTCTATTTTGGCCTGCAAGGCGCATTTTAAGGCGTCTACCACGTGGCTTTCTTCCAACTGGCAGCACTCACACTCGGGCAATTTTTGTAAGCGCGCCAATTCGCGCGAAGCGGCCATGATTTGCTCTAAGCATTGTCTGGCAAACATATCTTCATGGATATTTTCTGTCAGCATGGCTTTATTACAAAGCAGCACAGCGTGTTGTGTTTCCTCTGCATAGGCTTGTTTTTGTTCATCTTCATAAGCTTTTGCCCAAGAGCTATAAGTATTATGCAACATTTCTGCTAATTTTTTAAACTGCTTACTTTGTTCTTTATCTAGGCTATGGCAATGTTCGGCGCATTCCTTTTCATACCATTTGGCATAGTCTTGTGACGTGCTGACGGCATCCTTTCCTTTCATTTTTTTTCTGCCGTTTTGCCAATGAAGAAAGTTACTTTGTAATCGACATGCCGCATCGCGCGCTCTATACATATGCATTTCATCCACCGATTCAGCCATGGCTTTAGAATTTATAGGTCTTCCGGTCTGGCTTTGCCGCATCATTTCTTCTGTTATGATAATCATAATGGCTCCTTAGTTGTCTGTTAGGCAAGTTTGCCAATAGTTGAGCCCGCTGTAGAAATGCCCTTAAGTACGGTTTGGGTTTGTAAGTGGTTGTTTTTCAAGTCTGCTTGTTGGGATTTAAATTGATTATCCGCTAAAATTTCAGCGCCTTGCTGACGATAATTCCAAGCATCCACGCGCTTATTATAATCTTCCCACTGCCCTTGCTTATTGATACTAAAGGCATCAAGTTCACCTTTTTCTGCTGTGTCTAAATTCAGATCTAGGTTAGCGCCTTGGTCCACTTGCGCGCCGGATGCCGCTTGAGCTGCGCGCTGTTGTCCGACAATTTGTGCTGTTTCTTGTCTTTTGCGTGTGGCTTCTTCATAGGCTTCTTTTTTGGCTTCTTTACCTTCGTCTTCCGCTCTTTGAGCATTGATTTCTGCCACTTGAGCATTGTATTGAGCCATGTCGTCTTCATGTTCTTGTTGTTGTCTTTGTGCTTCAGCACTTTGTACTGAGCTTACAACACCTGCTGTGGCAGAAGCCACTGCGGCAACGGCGCCGATAACGGCCATGGTGGTGGTGCTAATTCCCATAATGTACTCCTTTTTTTAATGTAATAATACGACTTTTTAAGTTGAAAAGGCATGGATTGCCACGCTACCTATCCGTAAAAGCTCACTATCGTTCGCTAACGGCTAGGGGCTCGCAATGACCTTAAAATTTAAGGCAAAAGGCAAACAACTCAGAAAATTGTATATAATAAGATACTATTATCAAAATTC
>CAYJHG010000306.1:1663-2425 GCA_964369535.1 uncultured Desulfovibrionaceae bacterium | reverse complement strand
GATGCGTAAGCTTCTTTAACCTTACAGGTAATCCGGCCATGTCTGTGCCTGTGGGCAAAGATAATAAAGGCTTGCCCATGGGCGTGCAATTCATCGCCAAGCATAATCATGAAGAAAAACTCTTTCTTTTTGGTAAGTATGTGGAAAATCTTGATCATGGTTCGTGATTAAGGAAATATAAAGTGTATTGTGCGCGTGTAGAGGTGAGAGTTTCCACGCACATAATATGGCAAACTGGCATGTAGGTGCCACAATTGAAGGAATAGTGTATGGCGATATTATCACCCTATGATTTGCTCATGGACTTTGCAATCATGTCCGTGCTCATGTTTATTGCGCAATTTTTGCGCGCCAAGGTAAAGCTTGTGCAAATGCTTTTACTTCCATCATCCATGGTGGCAGGTTTTATGGGACTTTTCTTAGGTCCGCAATTTTTAGATATACTTCCTTTTACCACAAGCACATCTTCCTATCCCTACATGCTCGTCGTATTTCTATTTGCCTCTTTGTTTATTGGAAGTCAAGGCGGTGGAACCTTTAAACAAACCATGGAAAAAGTGGGGGACACATTTTTAGTAAACTCCGCCGTATATTTTGGGCAATACGCCCTAGCCTTATTGGTGGGCGGCTCCATTCTTTATTTTTTCTTCCCACAAGTGCCCGCAGCTTTTAGTGTGCTTATGCCCGGTGGTTTCATTGGTGGTCACGGTGCAGCCGCAGCTTTTGGTGGTTCTTTCAAAGAATTGCTTGGGTGGTCAGAAG
>CAYJHG010000306.1:0-1615 GCA_964369535.1 uncultured Desulfovibrionaceae bacterium | reverse complement strand
CACCAAGTGAACAAGATGTCATGGGCAAAAATACCGTTAACGTCATGGTGCTTGACCCCATCACATGGCATTTGACCTTAATTCTCATCGCCACAGGCGGCGGCTATTATTTGACAAATTATTTGCAAAAATTATTGCCTGCGCTGAGCATTCCCATGTTTTCTGTATCCATGCTCTGTGGTGTGGCTTTGCAATTTTTGCTAAAATTCATGAAAATCACAGCCTATGTGGACAGAAATGTTATTACTCGTATTGGCAGTTCTGCCACCGACTACCTTGTGGCCTTTGGTATTGCCACCATTAAGATTTCTGTGGTGCTTAAATACTTAACCCCCATAATTATTTTTAGCATCTTGGGCATTTTATTTGCTGTGGGCTATTTGTATTTTATTTCGCGTAAGTTGTACCATTCATTTTGGTTTGAGCGCGGTATTTTTACCTATGGCTGGTCAACGGGCGTTGTGGCCATTGGTGTTACCTTGCTGCGCATTGTGGACCCTGAGTATAAGAGTAAAGCCCTTGAAGATTACGGTATGGCCTATGTGTTTATGTCCTTTATAGAAATAGGACTCATTGCCTTGCTGCCAACGCTCATAGTGAGTGGGTATATGTATGCGGCAGGGGCAGTGTGTCTTGTGGCTTGTTTCCTCTTTTTGGGTATTTGCGTTAAGCGATACGGTACTTATAAGGATGACGGTTCAGCTTTAAGGCCTGGTGAAGCCGAGGTTATTAACGTAAAAAAATGATAGACGCTTGGAAAAGGGTAATCTGCTCCGTCAAATGGCTTTTTTTTCGTGACATGGGCCATAAGAGCCCAATGTTGCCTCAAAAAAGCCATTTTCCTTGCATCTCATCCCTTTTTGAATCGTCTATAAAAATATATTAAAACAAAAAGCTCAAAACCTTACACAAGGTTTTGGGCTTTAGCCATTTATGAAATGGTGCTAAAAAGGCAAGTAAAAAAAAATCACAAAAATGTAAAATAATTGTTGACCAAGTGTGTGTGTCTCTGTATATTCCCCCTTGCCCCAAGAAATGGGGCGTATCCCTGGACGGCAGGGAAGGACAGATTGAGTCTGTTCTGCTGTGTTCGATTTTATTGAAAATATTCAAATAAATCGAAATTGACAAGTGCAGGCGTTACCAAATGCCAAGCAATGTCTATCCGTTCCAGCCCAAGTCGGAACCTCACTTTTGTGGACGCTTGAAAGATATTTTAAGCAAAACAATATGAACCGGGGCTGTAAGGTGAGAGGGGCTTTCCCTCATTTGGTGACCCTAGCGCGGGACCACCTCTTCTGTTTAAGTGTGCATATTGCATATGCTGACAGCAAGGGCTTGGCTGACGTAATTGGGTAAGTGTCTTTAGGATGCTATGTTTTTGCGTTATGTCAAAGCGTCAAAAAAAATCATCCGAAAAGATACGGCATAGAGTGCCAACCCCAATTTGTCTACCTAGTCTTAAGGCCAAAAGGTGAGGTGAGGCTGACTATGTGCAGTCTTACAGCTGAAAGTTAATGCTTTTAGTTATGTGAAGGAATCTGTTTTGCCCCAACCAAAGCAGGCATTTCCAAAATGGAGTAGGCAAATGACAACAGTTAGTAGCGATCGTATT
>CAYJHG010000305.1:0-2434 GCA_964369535.1 uncultured Desulfovibrionaceae bacterium | reverse complement strand
ACAAACCCCACTTCGTGGGTTTTGCGCCGCTATTGTCAGCAGAGCTGCCAAGCGGAAAGGCACGAAAATCAGTCATTTAACGGGCAAGCAAAGCTCGCCCTATTCCTGATTTATCGGTCGTGCTGACTAAAGTCAGCACTCTCAGGGGAGCAAAGCTCCCCTCAGTTTTTAATAATTTAGAGAGAGTTTTTATGAAAAGAGTTTTATTTTTTTCCTTGCTAAGTTGCATGCTATTATCCTTTGCCAGCAATGCTCATGCCCACAGCGCTTTGCTCAATTGCTTTGACAATGCTGACGGCACATTTACCTGCCAAGGCGGTTACTCTGACGGATCTTCAGCAACAGGCATTCGTATTGTTGTAAAAGATGATTCTGGCAACACTTTGCAAGAAGCCACACTCAATGCCGATAGTGAAGTGGTTTTACCCCGCCCACAACAAAACTTTAGTGTGCTATTTGACGGGGGTTCCGGTCACTCTGTTGAAATTCCCGGCGAAAGCATAATACGCTAACATTTTTTGCAACAAGAGAAAATCCATGAATGAAGCGCCTGTAAGTATCAAAAACTTGCGTCATAATTATGGCCGACGAGAGCTTTACAATGGGCTTAATCTGTCCATTGAAAAGGGACGTGTTTGCGCCCTGCTTGGCAAAAATGGCGTAGGCAAAACCACTTTAATTCAAATCCTCATGGGCTTTTTACGTCCAAGCAGCGGCGAATGCCGTATTTTTGGCGACTTAGCCTTTGCCATACGCCCCGAAACACGCGCTCGAGTGGGCTTGCTGTTTGAAAAACACCTTGCCTATCAGTTTTTTAGCATTGAGCAAGTAGAAAAATATACACGCCAGTTCTATCCTAAATGGAAGCCTGAACGCTTTTACAATTTAGTTGACTTGCTTGGCCTGCCCAAAAGTCATCGCATAGCGCATATGAGCGAGGGACAACGCTCGCAAGTGGTGCTTGGCTTAACCCTTGCTCAAGATCCGGAATTGCTCATCTTAGACGACTATTCCATGGGGCTTGATGCTGGATATCGCCGCCTATTTATTGACTATTTATGCGAAAACCTACGCGATGGCAACCATACTATTATTATCACCTCACACGTTATTCAAGATATGGAACGCTTTGTAGATGACGCTGTTTTCATGCGCAGGCATAAAATGGCACACCAAACTTCATTGGCTGAATTTGTGGCAAACTTTGCTTGTTATCGCCTTGCGCGACCAGACAATGCTGCTGAACTGGAAGCAACCCTTAAAAACATTCCTGAAGACATTCTTGTCAATGCTGAATGGCATAAGGATTTTGTAGAATTGTTCTTTTATGCCCCAGAAAACATAAGACAAGAAACCATTCAAAAATATTCTTTAGATGCATTACACATAGAACAAAAAGATATGAATATGGAAGATGCCTTTATTGGTTTTACGGGGAGGTATTAAATGCGTTTATCATCAGCACTATATGCCATTTTTTATAAAGAAATCATCAAAACACGCTATATGATGCTTTTGCTCTTTGCAGCCAATATGCTGTATATGGCATGGAATTTCATTGTCCTTCGCCGTTTATTTATGCAAGACCACTCAGAAGTGGTCTGGTATAGAACGGTTAATTTAGGACAAATCCCTTATGATGGATTGATGTTTATCCCTTTTATAACCGCCATAGTTTATTGCATTTTTCAGCTTTTACAAGAAATGCGCGATGGCAGAATTCGCATAGCCTTGCACGCGCCTTGTGACTCAAGCCTCATTGTTTTATTGCACACGCTCTTTGGCATGCTTTTTCTAACAGGCATTTTCGCTTGTGATGCGCTCATTTTATATACAAGCATGGTGCATTATTATCCACCGGAAGTAGGCATATCGGCACTTATCACCACCTTGCCTTGGTTTATTGCCGGTTTTTATGTGTATCTTGGCGGCGCATTTGTTTTGCTTGAACCCCAGCCCAAACGCAAGGCTCTTGCTGCTATTGTTTGCCTTGGGCTTTGCATTCCTTTGTTTTTATACAAAAATGCAGGATTCTACGTTGATATTTTGCCATATTTTATTTTACTTATTCCAATTATGTTTTATAGCATTGCCCTTTCAGCAGATGACTATAGAAATAGGTGGGTAGCATGAAAACACGCATAGCTGGTATATGCATGTACATATTAAGTATATGCTTTTTTGCTTGGGTATTTCCTATGTTTTATTCCCTACTTTTTGTAAAAGTGGTTGATAAAACACATATGTTTTATAGCCCCGTAGACAACAATATGATTTATACGGAGCAAATCCTTGAACGAGATCTAAAGGCTGAAGAAAAATCAGAAAATCACCACTCTGATGTAGTATATAAAAACGAAAAAGATATATACTTTACACGCAATGAGTTTGAAGCAAAAATTCCTTTTATTTACTATAGAAATATGGAACTGCG
>CAYJHG010000304.1:0-2440 GCA_964369535.1 uncultured Desulfovibrionaceae bacterium | reverse complement strand
TTGACCACAGGTGCTTCTAAAATAGCTAAAGAACCACACGGTAAATGCGGTAAAGCTAAAATAAAAAGTGGTAAAGAGAACGTTTTGCATAATTTTTTCCAAATAATTTTTGTTACGAAAAGGAGGCTAGGTTATATGCATTTTTTTGTCAATAAAATTTTACAAAAAAATTTACGACAACATCCATGTTTCTTGCCGACGCATATTTGCCTGAAATATTTTTTCAAAAACATAGTTACTCACCTGGCCAATGCTTGCTTCTTCAGAAGCAGTGTTTGTTTGCACCATAAAATCCGGATTTTGTGGAATTTCAAACAAAGACTTAATACCTGTATAATCAGTTATCTGCCCGGCACGAGCCAAAGCATAATTACCTTTCACATCGCGCTTTTCGCACACTTCAAGGGGGCAAGACACATATATTTCATAAAAGTTTTGATCAATTATTTTACGCGCCAACTGCCTTAAATCTTCTTTGGGCGTTATCAAAGCGCAAAGGCATATTACACCTTGAGCTGCTAAAAGCTTTGCCATCTCAGCCACACGACGAATATTTTCTCTTCTGTCTTCCATGCTGAATGTCAAATCTTTACACAAGCCTCTGCGCACCATATCGCCATCCAGCAACACCACAGGCTTATTTTCGTGTAAAAGAGCGCTTTTTACCGCATAAGCAAGGGTGGTTTTTCCGGCACCGGATAGACCGGTAAACCAAAAAACCATACCTTTAGTGTCAATTTTTGGACTAAATGAATGGCGAAAACCTGCATTTTTTTGTTCTGTATCATATGGTAAATATTGCATAACACCTCCAGAGCACGGCATAAACCACGTGGGGCTTGCCATATTGTTGCTATGCATACCCTGCAAATACAGTACCAAGTTTGTAATTAAAACGTATCGCTGCGCCAAACTTTTGTTTGGCACTAGAAAAGTTTATTTTTTATAAAAACATCTGTGCCGTAAATCGTATTCTCTTTTTTCTTCTTCGCTTGTTGCACGCTTTTCTAGGACTACCCGTAAGGCGTCTATGGCTCTTGGCATACGCAAAAGGTCTTCAGTTGTGTGTTTTTCTTCCAAAAGTTTTTTACCCCATGGCGAAAATTCACACATCATATCTTTTACGCTAAAGCAATATTCTCGCCAGCCCATATACCATGCCCATTGGGTATAATATCTAAAACTTTCCACATTAAAAGCTCGTATATGTGTGGGATCTCGCCATGCCCCTTCTGATAACTCATAAGGAACATGCACAATAAGCTGCCCGCCCACGCGCAAAAGCTCCATAAAATTGGTCATGGTTTGTATGAGATTTGGCACATGTTCTAAAATATCTCCGGCGAAAATTTCTACAAAAGAATTTTTTTCTAGCCTGACTGTGCCATATCTTTTAGATGTATATGTAGTGTCGAAATCTAAAGGTTCTGACAAATCAAGCAACAAATCTGGCATCATTGAAGGTTCGATATCCACATTAAGGTAGCCATTTCTAAAATCTTTTCCTGAACCGGCATTCATACGCGTGGGCGTGTGCGCTGTGCTTTTGGGCACACAATGCATTGCCTGCAAAGCTTGAGCAAGCACCTTGGTAAATTCACGTTTTGTAAAGCACGCATAGGCTTGTGCCGCGTATTTTTTTTGCCGCTCCGGAACTTTAAGCATATGTACAATCACATCCACAAGCTTTTCATAGGGCGCAAAAAGGGCTATGTCTTCCAAGTCTTGCGGCACATAGGTGTCATGATTTCTTTCGCACACAAGCATTTTATGGTTAGCCCACAAAAAAGAGGCGCGCACTTCTTCCAAAATGCCCGGTACAAAATAATGCATATTTAAAATAATCTTAGAGCGTGCAATATAATGATTTCTTTCGTGCCCAAAGCAATTATCCAGACTAACCACGCGTAAACCGTGCTCTTGCAAAGCGTCTAGGATTTTCTGGCGCCTTTTATTAGCCACTCCATAAAAAAGCACGTCTATGTCGGTGGGATAATTCACATCAAGGCATTCTAAGCTTTTTGTGTACCCTACAGGAACATGATATATGTTTTTTATACCAAAACTATTTTTGAGTATATCCTCATTTTTTTTACTATATTCCCACACAGTATATTTTTGTAGGGCCTCTATATAATGTGGGCGCAAAACCTTGCTGCCTGCAACAACTTGCTCAAAATTATAAATGATAGAATTTTGTGGTATTTTATCCACATATTCTGGATGGTCTTGCAAACAAAACACAATATTAATCGCACTGTCAGAAAAGGCATTGTGAAGTATATCGGTAAAAAACCCAAGCTCGGCAAGGCTTGATTGCAACGAAAAAATCACATCTTCAAAAACTCTCCACTGCTTTGAACGCTCAGGCTCAAGAATAACAATACAAAAATCCAAAGTTTTTTCTGCATTCTCCACAATAATTTCTCCATATTTATTA
>CAYJHG010000303.1:0-2451 GCA_964369535.1 uncultured Desulfovibrionaceae bacterium | reverse complement strand
CCATTTGACGATGCAGGTTCCCCTTTTTCAACAGTTTTTAATTGGCTTCTTTAATAAGCTCGACTACATCCCAGCACAATTTCTGCGCCTCTTCCAGTTCAAAATCTTCCACAGCTTGTTCTAGTTTTTTCAGCAAAGATTCAGCTTTGGTGCCGTGCAGGCGGTCAAGTAAGAATTTTATGGATTTTACGGCATGTCCCCAATCTAAATCCATACTGGCAACGGCTTGATACAGCACATGGCTTGCGTGTTCTCTTTCGGCTGCGTTTAGGCGTTCGGCAATGGTAAATTCGTGCTCTGTGCTACTGTCTTCGTCGGTGGTACCAAATTCTTCGCGGATGGCTGCCACGGTTTCTCCCAAGCGCAACACGAGGGTGCGCAAGTGCGGTGTCACCATGCTGGGGCTGTTTACAAAGGATTTTTCAAGTGTTTCTGCTGCAGTAGCTAGGGCTTCGGCACCAAGGTTTGCGGCAATACCCCTTACGGTATGCGCATGGCGTATGGCACTTTCAAGGTCATTTTTTTTCAGGCTTTCTGTGATATCATCATTGATGGTGGCATATCTGTCGGCAAATTTCAGCAATAAACTGATATACAAGCTTTCATTACCGCCAACAGTAGCCAGTCCGCCACTTAAGTTAAAGCCTTCTAGGGCATCAGGTAGTTTTTTCACACGTTGTGCTACTTTGGTAACCTTAGCCGGAGCTTCTTTTTTGGACATGGAAGCTGCAGGCAGCCAAGAATTTAGCGTGGCAAAAAGCCCCATGGGCTCCAATGGCTTTGTTAAGTGTGCATTCATGCCCACTTGCATGGAAGCGTCCTTGTCTTCTTCAGAAGCGTGTGCTGTCATGGCAATAATGGGCATGCGATAGCCGGCGGCGCGTATATTGCGCGTGGCTTCAAGGCCATCCATAACAGGCATTTGCACATCCATAAGCAACAGTGAATACTTAGTTTTTGCCACCATATCCACGGCTTCTTGGCCATTGTTGGCTATATCCACATCATATTCAGCGGCCTTTAGCACTTCTGAGGCAATTTCTTGGTTTATTTCATTGTCTTCTACCAAGAGGATGCGCACAGGCCCCTCAACAATTTCCACATCATTTTGTGCTACGGTTTTTTTGCACTCAGAAACTTCTAAAAGGGCAGAAAGTACCTTCAAGGCTTCTTTAGGAGTGGTGGGCTTTGCTAAAAATCCCACAAAACCTGCTTCACGGGCAAGGCCTTCCACACCTTTTAGGTCGTGGCTTGAATGCAATACAAGCCGTGGTTTGACATGTTGCGTTTCCATGCGGGCAAGCTGCTGCGCCGTTTCGATGCCATCCATATCTGCCATGCGCCACGAAATTAAAACAAAATCATAGGGCACGGCATTATTGTCGGCACTTGCAATCATTTCTAAGCCTTCTTCACCAGAATATGCCTGCTCCACACGCATGCCATAACCTAGCAAGCTGGCTGTGGTAATTTGCTCTGTCAAAGGGTCGCCGTCCACAACAAGCACTTTGCGGTCGGTGAGCACGCATTCTTCCACATGGATTTCTTCGGCTTCAGGCAAAGGAAGAGCCAGACTAAAAGTTGTGCCTCCATCAGCATTGGGAGAAATTTCTATGGATCCATTCATTACTTCCACAAGCTTGGCACAAGTGGCAAGGCCAAGACCTGCGCCGCCATATTGGCGTGTGTGCGAATTGTCCACTTGATAAAATGGCTTAAAAATATCTTGGTAATGTTCTTTGGCAATGCCAATGCCTGAATCGCTGACATGAAATATAACAAGGTTATCGCTTGCTTTTTCAACAATAATACTCACCAAGCCTTCTTCAGTAAACTTAACAGCATTATCTGCAAGGTTAATCAATGCCTGCATAATGCGTATGGCATCACCTTCTAAATAAAAAGGAAGCTCCGGATCTATGGCATAATCAAAAGCAATGCCCTTTTTTTCGCAACGCGGTATGATGGTAGCCGCCACATTGCCAAGCACGGTTTGCATGCTAAAAGGAAGCAAGGTTATGCTTAATCCTTCTTCTTCCATAATAGAATAATCAAGCATTTCTTGAAAAATACTCAAAAGTCCTTTGGCAGAATCAATGATTTTATCAAGGTAAACTCTTTGCTGATCTTCAAGTCGTGTTTGCTGAAATAAATACCCAAGTCCAATTATGGCATTAATGGGAGTTCTCACTTCATGGCTAATCTTGGTTAAAAAATTATCCTGCATAGCCTCTAACCCTTTATTATAATAGTTTATACTGCACAAACATAGCATAACATAACACTTAACACCCGTATTTTGCCCGATAAACTCTTTTCTTGCAAGAAACTTTGTGCATTTATGCAAAAATATATGCCTTAGGTATTATAAAAACATACGTCCCATAAGATGTTATGCACCTTATGGGACTTTATTGTTCGTAAAGTGGTGGCAGTGAGACTACCAAGAAT
>CAYJHG010000302.1:0-2452 GCA_964369535.1 uncultured Desulfovibrionaceae bacterium | reverse complement strand
CCCCATGGGTAACAATATTTAAGCTGGTAGTGAAAATTGGATTTTTTGAAAATTTAAGTTGATACATACGCTGGGGCGATTTGACAAAGGCCACGAACATATTGGCTTTTTCAGAATTAAAAAGCTCCATAGCAGATCTTGGTTGAAAACCCTCTGGAACAAGAGCATAGGAATTTTTAAAATATTTTGAAAGAATTTTAAATCGTGCCTCTAAATGTTCTGTGGGCTTATATGTTTCATGAAGAAATGGAGTTTCTTTAAGATAAGCTATGCGAAATTCAGGGGTGGGGGGAGATTCAGCGGCGTGGATCTTAGGACAAAAGATTAGCGTAAGGTAGAGGAAAAGACATAGAATTATATGTTTTTGATATTTTAAAGCGCAGGAGTTTTTCATGGCATTATGCCCCTTCTCTGCGATGAACACAAACTCTTTGAAATTCATCCTATCTAGTTTTTGTAAACAAGTGTACATCAAGTAAAAACTTTATTGAAGCTGAGTTACTTGCTTTGTGATTTTACCCCATGAAATATTGTTAAAAATCCTACATCATATAGCAAATTTCTAAGTTATAGCATGTGCACAAAAATTGTGCATAAATATTTAAAAATAAATAAATCAAATACCAGTATCGGTAGTGATAACCATTCTCCGTAAGATTTTTTTGTGTCTTACTGTATAAATAACATGCCAAGCTTTAACTGTCAATGGAAATTCTATTTTCTTTTTTTAAAATCCATGAAACTAGAGACTTGCATATAATCTGGTGCTAAATGAGCATAACATTATGTTATTTTAATGGGTTCATGGCCTAGTGCTTTAACAGCCTGTTGCAAAAGTCTGTTTTCAAAAAAAATATTTGCGGCATACCTTTTTGTCGCTTTTCTACAGGCTTTTCAAAAAGTGTAAGATGCGAGGAAGACGAAGTTTTTTTGCGGAGGACGCGTATCAAAACATACGTTACGGAGCAAAAAACAAGTCTGACGAAGCAGATTGCACTTTTTCAACAGCCTGTTAATGCTGCATAAAAGGGAGGGAGGGTCAGCTTTAGCATACCAACTTGCGAAAGTGTGGCATAGGGCATGAATGCCTAGCAGGCTGTTTATGCTATCTTTTTGGATGATAAAATGAGTAAATGCAACTTTATTTACATGAAACATATAAAAAACCACTGTAAAGTGTTTTTTCTGTGCATATTTTCTTAATAATTTTTTATGCCCCCAATACATTTTGCATTGGGGGCATTTTTATCTAACTGGTCGATGTTGAAAATACTTATACAAAATTTTATAAATATTTTTTATTGAGCAGGTGCAATATGATACTTTGCATCAGATCTCATATTACCTTGCTTTATCAAATAAACTAAAAGAGCTAACAAGCCGACAACAACTATAAGACCAGGAATAAAGCCTGTGCCTACCGTGCCTAAAGTCATCAATGTGCCCACTTGGTAGACCAAGAATGCTATCACAAATGCTGTACCAAATTGTAAGCCTATACCTGAAAATAACCATTTTCTGTTTTCCATTTCGGCATTCATAGCCCCTATGGCGGCAAAGCATGGTGGGGTGAAAAGGTTAAACATAAGGTATGCTAAAGCCGCTACAGAGGTCATACCCATAGTTTCAGCAACAGTTGAAGCACCGCTAACAAGAGCGAGCTCTTCTGTATCAATAAAGTTTGTGATACCATAAACAACTGCTAAAGTACCGACAACATTTTCTTTAGCGATAAATCCAGTAATTGCTGCAGCAGCTAATTGCCACGCGCCAAAGCCCAAAGGAATAAGCAAGAAAGCAAATGGGCTTGCAATAGATGCCAAGATACTTGTGTTTTCTGCTCCTTCAGCAACAACAGTAAATGACCAATCAAATGTTTGCATTATTTGCACAAGTGCATTGCAAACCAAGATTATGGTAGCCGCTTTGATAATAAATGCTTTGCCTCTTGAAAGCATTGACATGGTGGCGCGTAAAAGGTTTGGAAATTGATATTCCGGTAATTCCATAATAAAGAAAGAGCGTGCATATTTTTCGCCTGTAACAATTTTTACAACATATGCCCCAAGAATAATAAGGCCTATACCTGTAAAATACATACTAGTACCCACCCAAGGGTTATCGGCAAAAAATGCGCCAGCAAATAAAGCAATTACAGGAAGTTTCGCACCGCATGGCATAAAGGGAGTCAGCATTGCGGTTGTTCTTCTTTGACGTTCATTTTTGATAGTTCTTGTGGCCATAACACCCGGTATTGCGCACCCTGTTCCAATAACCATAGGAATGATCGACTTACCCGAAAGCCCAACAACTTTAAAGAATCTGTCCATAACAACTGCAACACGAGCCATATAGCCGCAATCTTCCAAAAGCGCTAGCAAGAAGAACATCACCATGATAAGTGGTAAAAAGCCAAGAACAGCCCCAACACCGCCAATTATACCATCAAGTA
>CAYJHG010000301.1:0-2458 GCA_964369535.1 uncultured Desulfovibrionaceae bacterium | reverse complement strand
TTTTGCTTTACAGCAAGGCGCAAAAAGGTTAAATTCTTGCAGTTTGATTTGTGTTATGAAACTTTTTACCAAGGTGCCCGTGGATGTTTTTGCATTGTACTTTTATTTCTTTTGTGTGTGGCAAGCGTGGCGATCTTGAGCATGAGTATATATTTTCCCCCTTTATATAAGGGGTTTTTTTTTGTCAAAGAGGGTAGCCTATGGAACAAACACATTATCAATGGGCGCATAAAGATTTATTGGATGTGACCCAATTATCCAAAGAAGATGTTAAGCATATTTTGGAACTTGCCGGAAGCTTTCAAGAAGTAAACAAGCGCCCCATCAAAAAGGTTCCGACTTTAAAAGGAAAAAGCATTATTTTGTTTTTTTCAGAAGACAGCACTCGCACCAAAACTTCTTTTGACGTGGCAGGCAAGCGCCTTTCAGCTGATACTTTTGCCTTGGGTAAAAGTGGTTCCAGCATAACAAAGGGCGAAAGTCTGAAAGATACAGGTTTAACCCTGCAAGCCATGAGCCCCGATGTCATTGTTATTCGGCATACCAGTAGTGGGGCAGCGCAATATTTGGCAGAAATGCTACCGTGCGGTATTGTCAATGGCGGTGACGGCTGGCATGCTCACCCCACCCAAGCCTTGCTTGATTGCTTTTCTTTGCGCCATGTGTGGGGGCAAGAGTTTGCCAATAAAACATTGCTGCTATTAGGTGATGTTGCGCATAGCCGTGTGGCGCGTTCCAATATTCATTTGCTCACCATGCTTGGGGTAAAAGTGCGTGTGTGCGCACCGCGTACCTTGCTCCCTGCTGGCATACAAACCTGGCCTGTGGAAATTTACAATAATCTCCATGAAGCTGTAAAAGATGTAGACGCCATCATGTGCTTGCGCTTGCAATTAGAGCGGCAACAAGCGGGGCTTTTCCCTTCGGTGGCAGAATATTCGCGCCGTTTTTGTTTGAGTATGCAGCATGTACAAATGGCCAAAGATACAGTAAAAATTTTGCATCCAGGCCCCATGAATAGAGGCTTGGAAATTTCTGCAGACGTGGCCGACGCACCGCAGTCCTTGGTGCTTGACCAGGTTTCTGCAGGTGTGGCCGTGCGCATGGCTGTATTATATCTTTTGGCTCACCGCAAAGACTCATAAAAAGGAAATAATACTATGGATTCTTCCATTCTATGTATAAAAAATGCTAATTATTTAGACGCTCAAGTGGATGTATATGTGGAAAATGGGCGCATTCGTACCATGATGCCCCATGGTAAACCCATTCCAAGTGAGGCAGAAATATTTGACGCAACAGGCCTAATTCTTTTCCCAAGCTTTATTGATGCCCATGTGCACTTGCGTGAACCAGGCTTTGAATACAAAGAAGATGTGGCCTCCGGCCTTGCCGCCGCTGCCCATGGAGGCTTTGGGGCTGTTATGTGCATGGCTAATACAAAGCCGGTTAATGACAATGCTTCCGTCACAAGATTTATTATAGAGCAGGGGCTTAAGGCCTATCCTCATGGCCCGTATGTGCACCCCATTGGGGCGGCCACCATGGGCTTATTGGGTAAGGAATTGGCACCCTTGGCTGAGCTTAAAGATGCCGGCTGCGTGGCCATATCCAACGATGGGCACTCCGTAGAAAATACGGAACTTATGCGTAGGGTTATGGAATATGCTTCCGACCTTGACCTCGTCATAATAGACCATTGCGAAGACGCTTCTCTTGCCAAGGGCAGTCATATGAACGAAGGCATAACCAGTGGGCGCATTGGCGTAAAAGGTCAAGCCCATGTGGGCGAAAGCATGCAAGTGGCGCGCGATATTTTGTTGGCAGAATATCTTGATGTGCCTGTGCATATTGCCCATGTTTCTTGCAAAAGTGCTGTGGATTTAATTGCTTGGGGTAAGGCGCGTGGGGTAAAAGTGACTGCGGAAACTTGTCCGCATTATCTGTTTCTTGACGATACAGCTTTGGAAGGCTATGGAGCCAATGCCAAAGTTTGCCCCCCTTTGCGCACTCCTCTTGACAGAGAGGCTTTGCGTAAAGCCATAAAAGACGGCACCATTGATATCTTGGCGACAGACCACGCACCCCATGCCGCCCACGAAAAAGACTGCCCCTTGGACGAAGCCCCCAATGGCTTCACTGGCCTTGATTTGGCCGTAAGCCTCACATGGCGTTTGGTAGAAGAAGGTGTTTTGAGCACAGGCGATTTGCAAAGATTGTGGTGCACAAAGCCCGGCGCCATTTTTAATTTGCCTGTGAATACTTTTGCCCCGGACGATGTGGCGGATTTTTTCCTTTTTGACCCTCAAAAAACATGGACGGTCAATGCCGAAAATCTGCATTCCAAAAGCTGCAATTCCCCTTATCTAGGGCAGGAGTTGAAGGGTAAGGTGGTGGCGCATTGGATGGGCGGCCACAAAGTAATATAACACGACTTTCTGAGGTGAAAAGGCATGGA
>CAYJHG010000300.1:0-2473 GCA_964369535.1 uncultured Desulfovibrionaceae bacterium | reverse complement strand
CCTTAAGCGGATAAAAATTGCGCCCAAAGCTTGCGCGAGCGCGGCCCGTCACTTTCGCACATATAAATATGTTGCCAAGTGCCAAGCTGCACGCGTCCATCCTCCACAATAAGCATAAGCGAAGGCCCAAGCATACTGGTTTTTATGTGTGCGTCACTATTACCTTCGGCATGTTTAAAGACAGCACTTTGTGGCACAAGGTCTTTAAAAAAGCCCACCATATCACGCGCAACATCAGGATCTGCCCCTTCATTCACCGTAAGCGCGCAGGTGGTGTGGGGTGAATAGAGCAATAAAGCCCCTTGTTGCCAGTTTTTTTGGCGCACAAGATTTTGCACTTCTTGGGTAATGTCGTAAAATTCGCAACGTTTGTGGGTTTTTATATTAAGAATTTCCATATGTGCTCCTGTTTGAAAAGCTCTGCACAATTATTTTTGCATATAAATTTATTGTTAATATTTGAAAAGTTGTTTTAGCGTAAAAATTTACTGTGCAGAGCAAAAGGCACAAAAATCAATCATTTAACGGGCAAGCAAAGCTCGCCCTATTCTTAATTTTTGGTCGCATTGACTGCCGTCAACGCTCCGTGAGACTCTACGCAATGAATAGCGCAGATGTCTCGTTTGACTTAAACCGTTTTCCTTGCCAAAATCACTTTGTTTTTTATACCTGTGACTGAGAATTGTGTATAGTTATTTTTAAGGCATTGTTGGGCTTGCAATAACAACAGCCCATTAATAGAAAGGAATAAAGTTATGCCATTAGTACTTGGCTCCGCCGGCCACATAGACCATGGAAAAACGTCACTTGTTCGCGCCCTTACCGGCATAGACTGCGATAGGTTGGAAGAAGAAAAAAGGCGCGGTATTACCATTGAACTTGGTTTTGCCCATTGTCTACTGCCCGATGGCGAACGCCTTGGCATTGTAGATGTGCCGGGGCATGAGCGTTTTGTAAAAAATATGGTGGCCGGAGCAGCGGGTATTGACTTTGTTATGTTGGTCATTGCTGCCGACGAAGGTGTCATGCCACAAACGCGCGAACATCTTGAAATATGTTCCTTATTGGGCATACGCCACGGTTTTGTGGCTCTCACAAAAGTTGATATGGTGGATGCGGATTGGATTGAGCTTGTGCAAGAAGATGTAAAAAATTTTTTGCAGGGAACTTTTTTGCAAGATGCGCCCATTTTTCCTGTGTCGTCTATGACCGGCATCGGCATGGAGGCCTTGCGTGAGCATATTTATGCTTGTGCCAAATCCTTGGTGCCAGAACGAGAAAGCACATTGTTGCGCCTGCCTGTGGATCGTATTTTTTCTATGAAAGGGCATGGCACAGTGGTTACGGGTACGCTTATAGCAGGAGAAGTGCGCGTGGGCGAGGATGCTGTATTTATGCCGGAAGGTGTGGAAACAAAGGTGCGTAGTTTGCAATGGCATGGTGAAGGCGCCACCTTGGTGGGATCTGGGCAGCGTTGCGCCATCAATGTGCAAAATGTTGATGTGGGAGAAGTGGGGCGAGGTTCTGTGCTTGCGCATCCGCAGACACTTTTTCCTGCCACGCGTTGGCATGTGATGCTCACTTGTCTTTCTTCGGCGCCAAGGGCTTTGCGTGCCAGAACGGAAATACATTTACACCATGGCGCCAGAGAAGTGGCCGCAAGGTTGTATTTTTTTGACAGAGATCGCTTAGAACCTGGGCAAAGTGCTTTAACAGAATTGCGTTTTAGCGAACCCATGGTGGGCGTTTTCGGCGATCGTTGTGTTATTCGGGCTTATTCGCCTTTGCGCACGGTGGCAGGGGGTGTTCTTGTGCAGCCTTTGGGCTTGGGATTAAAGCGCAAGGATGTTGATTTTGATAAGCGTTTTGAAGCATTGTGCTATCTTGACACCGACATTGTGCAAGAAGATTTGGCCATACGCGCTCTTAAGCAATTACAACTTTGTGGCATAGAAGGTGTAAGTTTTGCAGAGCTAATGGTTTTGACCAATGCCCATGAAAAGAAATTGGAAAAAATATTGACGGCTCTTTCGTCTAAGGGCGAGGCCATTTGTTTTGATAAAGAGGAAAAGTGTTGGATTTCCGGCGAGGCTTTAGCTTTGCTTATGGAGCAGTGTTTGCGGCAAGCGGCAGATTTTCACGCACGAAATCTTATGAAGGCCGGTATGGCTCGGGGAGTGCTTTGTCCAAAGCAAAGGCCAAAGCTTGCGCACTTGGTTATAGAGCGCTGCTTGCGTGGGGGTAAGCTTGTGGCAGAAGGTGATATTTTGCGCCTTGCTACGCATAAGGTCACCTTGGGAAGCGATGCCAGCAAACTGCAAGAAGAAATTTTACAAGCGCATGAACAAGCCGGCTTAGCGCCGCCTAATCTTAAAGACGTTTTGGAAGCTTTAGATGTGGATATGAAAACAGCTTTGCCCATTGTAAAAATGCTTGTGGACGCTAAAAAACTTGTAAAGGTGAAAGACGGTTT
>CAYJHG010000299.1:0-2479 GCA_964369535.1 uncultured Desulfovibrionaceae bacterium | reverse complement strand
AGTTTTACTGTCTTAGGTGGCGCAAACACCCCGAAAGGGGGTTTGTCATCAGTCAGAGAGGAGGCTTACGCCTCCTCTCTATACAGCTTGTTAATCCTAATGACTACATGGCAAATTGCAAAGCTTTCTTATATCCGGCTAAACGTCTTCCCTCTTGTTTAGAGCGTCTGACACCACCTTTAAGTTCTGTTTGCGCATGTTGCACAAAGTTTATAAGTTCCTTTTGTGCATCACGTAGAGCCAAAAGCCTTTCTTTATACATTTCGCGAATACTGTCTGTGTGATTTTCCCAAGCAAGAGCCATAAGACTTGCTCGCTTTTGAGCCAATTCTTCTGCTTGCTCCACATTATCTTGGCGCAGGGCTAAAAGCTCTTTTTGGCTTAAGCTCAAGGCTTCATCAAGATAGTGTATGGAAGTATGCATGACAGTTTCCGTTTTATATTATTGTACAATTTTCTTTATATCTTCACGCAACAATTGAATAACTTTTTTCCAGCTTTCGCATACGGGAGTAAATTCATACTCAAGCAAGTCGGCAAGCAAAATCCAATCTTCATTTTCAAGCACATCGCTCATTTCAGAAAGAAGGCTAGAAAGTTCTTTGGTGCTTTCTTCAAATTGCACGTTGTCATTCACTGTAAAGCTGTCACGCAACACAGTAACCATACCCATAAAATCACGGGTCACATCAAGCAAATCTTGGAAAAGCTCAAGGCCTTCGGCATCTTCTGCTTGACGGAACAAGCGAGCAACTTCCTTGCTGGCACTGCCCATCATTTGGGTAACTTTATACATTTCCAGTGAAATGCTCACAGCCATTTCACCAAGTGGTACAGAGCGAACTTCTACACTTTCAATAAATTCGCTGCCAATGTCTTCTGCTTGGTGTGGATAAATTTCAGAAAATTGCTCCTCGTTCACCAAAACATCAGTAATAACACGTTGCTCCATGCCATCTTTTTCTAAAACATTTACAAGAATTTCTTCTAAATTTGTAAAGTTAGAAACCTGCATTTCGCTTTGACGTCCGTCAATAATAATCATAGTCCCTCCTCATTCCCAATGGGAAATATTTGCTTAAATTATGAACTGCTATATTCTTAGCAATTAGTGTGCCAGAAAGTATGTCAATTTTACCTATTTTGCTTCATGGTGCAGCACCGCTCGTAAAAGATAGTCCAAAGCTTCTTTTAAGGTACGCACAAGCAAAGCAAAATTTTCCACATTTCCACCCTGCTCTTGCGAAAGCACACGCCACAAATGCTCCATAGCTTTTAGATACTTAGAGCCATGCAAAACCATTTGAATGCGTTGACAAGTGGCAAGGACATTTTGTTTAAATTTAGGAGAAGGCATTTTTTGCACAAGCTCAAGCTGCCCTTGCAAAAGCAATAGTAGCTCAGATACTTGGCGCAAAACTTTGCCAGTTTCTTGCGTAAAGGCAGCAGAAAATTCTATATCTTGCGGCAAAGTAGCTGCAGAAAATTCTTTTCCGTCAAGAAGCTGACGATAAAATACCCTTTGCAGCATGAGCCACTTGGTACGCTCTTCCCCCGCATGACCGGACAAACTTTCTAAGGTAGCAAAGCCATGGCTTTCAGGAGCTGTATCTTCAAGACTTTGCCATACGCGCACTTCTTGTTGCACAAGCTCTGGCCAAGTGCCATGTTCTCTATAGTGTGCAACCAAGGCAAACACATGCTGCGGCTTTATGCGGGCAAGGCAAGGTTGCAAAATGTCTTTTTGTTCTGCACTTTCTTTAAAAATACAAGGCTTATGAAAAGCGCAAGGATGACAAGGCATATCCGGTTCAAGGCACACGCAATGGGGCAAATAAGGCCCTGTGTCCCAAGCCTGAGCTGTGGCCAAAAATATGGCCACCACAGGAATTTCCAAGCCTGCTGCCAAGTGCATTGTGCCGGTATCGTTGGTAATGAGCAAAGAACAACGCGCCAAAAGGCCGGCTAAATGTATAATATCTGTGCTGCCCACAGCGTCAAAAAAGGGATGCTGTGCATAAGCTTCTTGCTCGTGTAAGGCGGCGTATTCTTCAGCCAAATGCCTTTCTGCCTGCGTTCCAAGCAATATGGGGCACAGGCCAAGTTCTTGCCAAAGTTTTGCCCCAAGCTCAACAAAATGGCGCACGGGCCATTGGCGCCTTATGTCGCTGGCACCCAATTGAAAACCCACAAAACCCTTGATGCGCAAATCTGGCACATTAGAACACTGTAATTGCTTGATTTTTTCTTGCAGCACCGCATCGGTGCCTTCAAGCACGGCTTGACTTGGTTTTGCTAGGCCACGCAAAGGCATGTGCATACCAAGACCGGCGGAAGAGCGGAACATGTCCACAAGATTAAAAGGACAATTCAGACGCTCGGCACTGGCTCCTTGCAAAAAAGTGCTCCACATATCACCGCTCATACCAAAACCATGAGCATCCAAACCAAAACCGCCAATGGGGGCATCATGACCAAG
>CAYJHG010000298.1:0-2484 GCA_964369535.1 uncultured Desulfovibrionaceae bacterium | reverse complement strand
CTGCACACGCATAGGTGCGTATGCCTTCAAATACGCCCGTACCGTAGTGCAAGCAGTGTGTGAGGACGTGAACATTGGCGTCATCCCAAGGAACCATTTTGCCGTCAAACCAAATAAAATCTGTCTTTTGCATGTAATACCTCTATGTAATGAAATACTGCACTCATTAATGCGCAGTCAGTATGTGCAAGCCATGTAGATTACTGTAAAGTGGTTATGAAGGCAAGTGTATTGTTTTTCGGTTTTTTGTCTGTACTTTACGGCAAAGGCTAACTTCGTTATTATAAAAAGACTTCGCACAGTGGATTGTACAAAACCTTAAAATTTTGTTAAAAATTACTTTTGCAATAAACTTATTTATTATATGAAAATAGTTTGTTAGCGTAAAAAAACATAAATGTTCATACCGAATCACCAAAATATTATTATACAGGGTACTATGTCTTTTATGAAAAAAATCCGTTTTTGTAGCATAGCTTTTTTATGCTTTCTTACCTTGTGCTCATATGTTGCAGCAGCAGAAAATGTGGGAAATACGGGGGCATCGTTACCTACCACAAATTCGCAAAATGTTGAAGCGCCGCAAAGCCTTCCCGGCACAGAAATAACGCAAGAAGATATGCAAAAAGCCTTTCCTGCTCCCATGCAAGGAGATTCATTGCATATGGATTTTATACCTAATGCGGCACCGCTCATTCCCGTATTGCCTGCATCGCCCGTATCGTCAACACAGGTGCAAAATGGCAAGCAAGGCGAGGATATTTTGGGCGGTAAAAGCCCGCAAGGCAAAGAGCATTCGGCCGTACCCATAGCGCCTGAATTGACACCTGTGTTGCCTCTAACCCGTTCCGAACAGGGGAATGCATCTGTAACTAGACAGCAAGATAAAGAAAATTTAAACATGTCCCCTTTGGGCGAAAAAACAACAAAAGAGCAAATACATTCAGAGCCCCAAGCTGGTAAGGCAAATGTAAATCCTGCACAGCCTACAGTAAATGCTTTGCCCCAAAAGACGGAACAGACTAAAAAGACTCTAACATCTTTAGATAATCCCAGCGTAGAATTTATGGTGGGGCAAATGGTATTGGCCGGATTTTCGGGCACTGAGCTTGAAAAAGAATCACCCATAGTTAAGCTTGTGCGTGAGGGCAAGGTGGGAGGTGTTTTTTTTACCGCCATAGCGGAAGAAGTGTCGGCTAAAAGCTCTACAAATCTTGCCTTGCCCCAATCTGCTTCGAGTCAGTCAGCTTCGGCTCAGCCAGCTTCGGCAAGCTCTTTGGGGGGCAATATAGTTTCGCCTACGCAATTACGTATTTTAACAGCACAATTACAAGGTGCCGCCACTGAAAGCCCCTTGCCCCTATTTATGGCTGTGGAGCAAGAGGGCGGCTTGGTGCAAAGCTTGCGTCCGGATTTGGGCTTTGCCGGCTTAGCGGCAGCGGCGCGTTTGGGGCAGGGCACCGTGGAAGCCACAGAAGTTGCCGCGCGTAGCGCCGGCCTTGAGATGGCAGGGCTTGGGCTAAATTTTGTGTTGGGACCTGCCGGAGATGTGAATGTAAATCCGCTGAATGAAGATATTGGCAAGCGGTTTAGATCTTTTGGCATTTCACCAAAGCTTGTGGCGGCGCATGTGCAAGCTTTTGCCCGTGGTTTATGGGCGGCTAAAGTTATACCTTGTGTGCGTAATTTTCCGGGCATGGGTAGCCGCATGGGCGGTTTTGCCACGCAAAATACCCAAGCAAATATATTGCATTCCTTGCCGGATATAAGCAGCTCTTGGCAAAGGCGCGAGCTAGAACCTTATGCAAATGCGGTCACTTTGACAAAAAGTATGCCTTTGGCCATACAGCCGGCTCTTGTGTATCACAGGGCTTTTGACGCTTTGCGGCCTGTGTCTTTATCGCGTACTATGCTTACAGGAATTTTACGCAATAATTTGCATTTTACCGGTCTTATAGTCAGCCAAGACTTGCGCTCTTTAGCCCCTTTTTTTCCTTTAGAAGAAAGTGTGTTACAGGCTGTGCTTGCGGGAGCGGATATCTTGCTCATTTCTGCTAAAGATACACAGCCAAGCGCACAAGGCGGCGTGGAGCAAGGGCTTTTCTCTCTGCTTGACGGCAGTAAAAATCTGCAAGAGATTTTGCAAAAAGAACTGGAAGAAAGCGAAAAAGCCCCTCAAGAAGATTTTAATGGAGAGGCGCTGAATACAGAAAATTTAAGCCCCGAAGCTCTGACTAAGGCCTTGTTGCAGCAGAATTTGCAAAATATTTTGCCAAAAAATACCACCGAAGGCGGATCGCAAACGCAAATGGAAGATACCATGGGAGCTGTGCTTGGTGGGGTTCTTCGCGGTAATGTGGGGGGCGTTTTAGGCGGAGCTTTTGGAGCCGAAGTGCAAAAAAAGCCCCTAGGCGGACAAGCTGCAGACGCTTTGCGTGTGTATGAAATTTTGCTACAACATGTGCAAGCAGGGCGCATACCCAT
>CAYJHG010000297.1:0-2486 GCA_964369535.1 uncultured Desulfovibrionaceae bacterium | reverse complement strand
TCTTTTCGTAAGTGGCATAATGAAACTTTTGCGGAATGAATTGCGCAGAAGATAAATAAATTGCACTTTTCCAATGTCCGGTTATATACCTTTATGTATTATGGCATTTGAGGGGCACACTGTAAAACAGTTTCCACATTCATCACAGCGTTTTCCATCAATTTTATACGAATCATCATCTTCATGAATGGCAGCAAAAGTACATGTTTTTTCACATTCTCCACAAGAAATACACTTGTCCCTATCAACCATAAGGCCGGCAGGGATAGCCTCAATGTTACCAAAAGAGAATCGCTCACGCTCCAATTTATGCCCTCTATGTTCTTTTTCAAAATCATAATCATAAATTTCACCGTGGAAATTGTATAAGCAAAACCCGGTAATTTGTGGGTATCGTTTATGATCTTCCATAAGATATTTGAATTTTGCAGGGTCTTTAGCCATGGCATCTTCAACGGTAAATTCTCGTACATCACCTGTTGCTCTAATAAAATAACCGGGGGAATTGTAAGGATTGCCATTTTCAAGCCACTTTGTTTGAGGATTTGCAGCTAAACCACAAATACTCACTGTGCCGTTTTCTTTAAGCTGTTTATAAAAAGGTTTTGTTTTCATGGTGAAAAAATATATGCCATCTGCATCGTACGTGAGAAGGTCAACAATCCTTGTTTCAGGGTAAGCACCATTAATGGTTGCAAAAGTTAAGCAACCCACTTGTTCAAATAACATATAAATTTTTTTAATATCCATAAATACCTCTCCATATAATTGTAATGTGGCCATGCTTCTGTTGCTTTGCACAGGCCATGTGTTACCCTATACTTATGCACATGCAAAAGCGCAAGTACGCTCTTTTATGATATTGCTATCGTAAAAGATACTGTAAGTCTGCAAATCTTTATGTTTTGGCATAGAAAATTGCGTGGGCAGATCTAAAAAAAAATCCCCAAGCGCAACAATAGTCAACCTTGGGGATTTTTTGCAATTGAAATTTTAAGGGCTTATTTCATGATTCCCTTGCTCACAAGCACCCAAGCCGGGCCTTTGGCGTCTAGGTGATATGCAGTATAGGCTGCCGCTTCGCCGCCACCGGTAAAAATATCAATGCGATTTCTTTTAATGGCGCCGCCCACATCTTGGGAAAAACCTATGCCGCGCAAGGGCTGTTTGCTCCCGTTTTCTAAGGGCAAGTTCACTCCATAAGCCACCACGCTACCTAAGGGAATGAATTTTCTGTCGGTGGCAATGCTAAGCCAAGGCTCAATGACCGTGCCCATGGCTCCCGTGGCTCCTTTTGTGCCCAAGCGGAAAAAGACATAACTTGGATTTTGACGAAAAACTTCCATCATACGCTGAGGATTTTTGGCAAACCATTCTTTTTGCTCTTGCACATCGCCATTTTCTATAAGGCCCATTTCGCGCATAATACGTCCGCTGGCCACATAATCATGCCCATTTTGCGCTGCATAATTGACGGGTGTTGACGTACCGTCTTCATAAACCAAACGCCCCGAACCTTGGATTTGTAAAAAATAAATATCCACAAGACTTTCGGCCCAAGCGATTTCAAGGCCGCGTCCGGCAAGAACATTTCTTTCGTCAATGGCGCTTCTGTCGTGGTATTTACGCCCTCTTTTGCGCCAAGACCTAAGCTCTGGCGGCGCTTTGTATATGGGGTAATAACCGGCCTTATATGTGCGCGAGGCTTTGAGTGTCGGTTCATAATAGCCTGAATAATGTATGCCTTCCTGCACAGGAACCCAAGAAAAATTATCTAAAAATAATTGAGGATTAGCATCTAACATGGGCAAAAGCCTTTGCAAATCCAGAAGCGTTTTTTCCATTTGCCCCCAAGTGAGCTGCAAGCCCGGTCTGGCAATGGCCACAGTATGAGGCTTTTTGGTGCGCACATAGGCCAAACTTTTACGCAAAGTGGGCTCAAGCATGCGCCATGAAGAAATATGTTGATTTTGTGGGGCTAAAAATTGTAAAAAGCGTTCAGGGCTTTCCATGCTTACCAAGTTTTTAGGTTCTTCAATAATTATTTCTTTTTGGCAAGCAAGGCTTGAAAGGCTTAAGCAAATGAGAGCAACTTGTAGTATTTTTTGTAGGCTCAATTCAAACATATTTTTTTCCTTAAAAGGTCATATATGAAAAATTTTCCAAGTCCAGAGTGCTTTATGCAGCACCGCGTATCTTATGGCGAAACAGACACCATGGGTGTTCTTTATTATGCAGAATATTTGCATATTTTTGAGCGCTCCCGCAGCGAGTATATTCGAGAAAGAGGTCTTAGCTATGCGGCGGTGGAAGCGCAAGGAATTTTTTTTCCTGTGCGTGAAGCCTCTTGTCGTTATCGTGCCTCAGCGCGCTATGATGACCTTATTATAGTGCGCGCAGGTATAGCAGAATGGGGCAGAGCTTCTTTTAAATTTGTATATGAAATTTATAATGAAGACAAGAGCCGAATCTTGGCCGAAGGCATG
>CAYJHG010000296.1:0-2494 GCA_964369535.1 uncultured Desulfovibrionaceae bacterium | reverse complement strand
ATGCCTATTCTTGATTTTTGGTCGCGCTGACTATCGTCAACGCTTCAAAAGCCTCCGCACAATGAATTGTGCAGGAGTCTTTAAAGGGACAAGTGCTAGCGCCAAAAAGCGTCCCTTCCACCTCACACCCCCCATCCCCAAAAAACGCGCTATTTTTTATTAATATAAAAGCTTATGCCAACGCACATTTCCATCTACCTTTAAGGATTATGTTGCAAAACAATCAGCGAGCAACGAAGCGAAGCGGAGGTGCTCAGCGTTTTGCTACATAATTCCGCAAAAGGTAGATGATGCGAAGCATATATTCTGCGTTTTTCTGAGAACTGATAAAATTTAACGTCAAAAGCCCAAATTTTAGCACACATAAAAACTTGCCTGTCAAGATTATCCATATTATACTCATAATTCCCAACCATTTTACAAGGAACCTTTTTATATATGAAAATAGTTTGCCCTCAATGCGAATTCACACGCGAAGTTGCCGCGGAAAAACTTCCTTCTACGTCGGTTATGGCCACATGTCCGCAATGCCAACACCGCTTTAAAGTGTCACGTCCTGAGGATTTGCAAACGCACTATACTGACGATACCGTTCCTCAAGGTGCTCATATTCCTGAAAATCACCAACCCGCAAAGCCTACAGACACCCAAGATTATTCACAAGCAGAAGAAGCCAAAATAAACGACTCTGCTGCAGATGACATGTCTTATGAAACGGAAAATAACGCGCAAGAAAGCGAAGAAGCAAAAGCCACCGCTGCTGCTGCCTATGCCAAGCAAGCAGAAGAGTCTTTTATTATCCGCAACCCTTGGGAAGACCCCTATGAGTATGGCTATTTTTCTGCATTTTATCAAACAGCTATACGCGTTATGTTTGCCGCGCCAAGGTTTTTTGCCGGTCTCATTCCCCAAAGCGCAAGGGTTCGAGCTCTTATTTTTTACCTCATAGTTACAGTATTGCAAATTACTTTTGAACGTTTTTGGGGCGGCATTATCAGCTCTTACTTAACGCCTATGGCAGAAGAACACCCTGATTTACAAATAGTTATACAATTATTACAGCCAAAAACATCACTCATCTTAACCATTCTTATTGGCTCAGCCATTAGCGTCATTGAGATTTTTTTAAGTACTGCACTTTTTTTCATGCTTTTCAGAATGGTTGCACCACAAAATGTTAATTTTGACCTTATATTTCAGGTGATTGCATACAGTTCCGCACCTGTATTATTAGCTATTGTGCCCGCCATAGGTTCTATGGTAGGATTCATTTGGGGAGTAGCATGCTTAACCATTGGTTGCCGTTATGCCATGCGGCTTAGTTGGCAACAAACTTTGCTTGGCATCTTACCCTTTTATCTTATAGCTATGCCTTTATTTCTTCAGATTGTTTTTTCATAACAATGCATTTTAAGTACAAAAACTATTTTTCCGGAGTTAAGGAACGTTTTCTAACCGTGTAAAAGACGTATCGTTGGGGAGCATATCATGCAAAATCCCTTTGTAGCTTTACGACGTTTTTGGAAAGAGAGTCACAAAAGAAGACGCTATGCCAGTTTTATTGCTCCTTCAAGCATTGGAACTTTGGCTGGCGACTTGTTGCATCTTGTGCGTTTAGCACGATATACAGGGCATATGTCTGTCGATGAGGCACAAGTTTTGCATAACCTCGAAATGGAAATGGAGACTGTTATTAATTTGACGCAAAAAGCCGAGTTCAAAAAGCTTTCTGCCGACAGAAGGCTTGTATTGTTTGAAAGCTTGCAGCGTTCACAAGACAAATTGCTCATGTCCATACACGGAACATCAGCACCCCCCACTGCGAGGATACAATGATTTTACAACGCCTTAGCTTGATTTGCCTTTGCTTTATTTTAACCCTTAACCTTACAGCTTGCGGCGCTGGCGGCATTACCACCAGCACCAGCGGTGAAATGGCAACGCCCTACCACATAACCTATGACGCTGAAGTAGACGTAAGCTCGGTGCGCGTGTATGTGAAACCTACATCTTCACCCAATGAGCCCTTGCGCGGACTCTTTGTGCCTTTGCGCGTTACCCAAGACATTGCACAACCGCGTGCCGTGAGCCGCAATGTAAGCCAACAACTTTGGCATGTGTGGCTTTCGCAAAAAGCTTTTGAAGCCCTTGAATATAACGACAGAATTATTCCGCATAATGTGAGTGACGCACTGGCACTTGCCAGACAAAGAGGTGCCAATGTCCTTGTGGGTGGCTATATTACCCACTACCTAAATGGCGGCACCGTGGGCAATTCGTCTGTGTCCATACAAATGGAAGTGTACGAAGTGGCCTCTGGCACCTTGCTCTGGTCCATGGCTCAAGGTGGTAATATGAATAAAGAACAAGCCACTGACCTTTTTCTTGTGGGCGTGCAGCAACGTATGCCGGGTGATCCCGCAAGTTTGACTGCGCGTTCCTTGGCTTACGATATGGGTTTGAAAATTAAAGATTGGGTAGAACCGCACAGGCA
>CAYJHG010000295.1:0-2497 GCA_964369535.1 uncultured Desulfovibrionaceae bacterium | reverse complement strand
CATTGATACAGTGCGCTATGGGGCAAATCACTTTAACGTATAATTCTTCCCTTCAGCGTTAGAAGGTCCTCAAGGCGCACGTAATCTTATTTCCTTGATTAAAACGTATTGTGACTTTGGTGGTTCGCATATTCAGTTTAACGTCGTAAGTTCCAAAACCTTACAATTTGCACAAGATAAGCCTTGTGAATACAAGGACCTTGTGGTGCGTGTGGCTGGCTTTAGTGCATATTTTACTCGTCTTGATAAGGGTGTGCAAAACGAAATTATCAAGCGCACTGAATACGCACAATAGTGTAAAGCGATTCATGGGAAAGGGGAGAGAATACACCTCTTTCCCTCGTTAAAAAGGAAAGTATCGTGAGCCAAGGAATGATTTACAATATCCAGCGCATGTCCACCGAAGACGGACCAGGGCTTAGGACAACAGTTTTTTTAAAGGGCTGTCCTTTACGTTGTCCTTGGTGTAGTAATCCAGAGTCTCAACAAGTGGCACCGCAATTGTTTTTTTTCCAAGAGCTCTGTACTGGCTGTCATGCCTGTGAAAATAGCTGTCCTTCAGGTGCCATTGCCTTTGCGGGTGGTCAAGCGCTACAAAACCATAGCATATGTCAAGGCTGTGGTAGCTGTAGTAAAGTTTGTTCTGCCAAGGCACGCGACATGAGCGGCAAACTCATGACTGTAGATGAAGTCATGGCTATAGTAAGAAAGGATGCGCTTTTTTATAGCAATTCTGGTGGTGGCATAACTTTTGGGGGCGGCGAACCAACAACAGGCGGTGAATTCTTTCTTCAGCTTTTAGAAGTCGCTGTGAATGAAGGATATCACACCACGGTGGATACTTGTGGTTATTGCCCTGAGGAACGCTTTGACAAAACAGTGTCCATGACAGAATTATTTTTGTTTGATTGCAAGCATATGGATCCGGCGCAACACAAAAAACTTACAGGTGTTGATAACAGCCTTATTCTGCGCAATTTGCGTGTGGCTTTAGAGTCTAATGCGCAAGTTCGTGTCCGTATGCCTCTTATTCCACATACGAATGATTCTGAAGAAAATATTGCTGCCATGGCGGCTTTTTTGGGCAAACGTGAAGTTGAGATTATGCCCTATCATGCCTTTGGGCGTAATAAATATGCCGCCCTTGGGCAGATATACCCTAGTTTTGAAGACTACACTCCTGAAGATCTTCAGGGTGTACTTGATTTTTTTAAAAAGCATGGCCTCGAGGCTGTGATTGTATAAGCTTAAATTTAAGGAGAAAAAAATGTTTACTCTAACTATTGCAGATGGCATGTTGGACAAATTACGCACCATGCTCGAAGATGAAGACGAAGGCGTTTGTGTACGTTTACGCGAATACAAAGTAGGTGCTGGTTGACACGCTAAAATCGTGCTCGGTCTGGGCATGGATGAACCTGACGAAGATGAAGATAGTCAAATCACTGTAGACGATGTAGATTTTGTTGCTGAAAATGACTTCCTTACCAAATATGGTAAAACATTTTTCTTAAGTTTTGGCGAAAATGGTGAAGTAATCCTTACGGCTGAATAAATTTTTCACGACAATTTATAAGTACAGAAAGCCCTGCAGTTGCACATCAACTGCAGGGCTTTCTGTTTGCGAAATATATGGATGACAGTATAAGATTCGAGAATGCTTTTTAACAAAATGTCAGCGAAGCTTAATATTGGATGCTATAAAGATTGTCACCCAGAACACAAAAAAAGTTACCTGTAAGGAGGTGGCAAACTCCGCTTATTTATAAAATTCAACGCCTAAATATGCAATTTTGAAACCTGTGTGCAATTCGTTACGCAGTGTCTCACTACATAAAACCACGAACAAGGCACACTACACCGGCCAGAGCAATGACCATAAGAAGGACACGTTTAAAAGCTTCCGCATTAAGTCGCTTCACAAGCGGAAAAGAAACAAGCGTGCCTAAGATAACCATGGGCGCGCTTACGCTTGCGAGGCGAAGCACTTCAGACGTGTAAAAACCAGCGTAACCTTGGAGGACACATGTAAAACTGGCACGAATGACAAAAAACACTCCTAATGTTCCAAGAAATGTGCGCGGCGACCAGCCCGCATACAATCCATAAGCGCCCACAGGAGGGCCGTCAAAGGAGATGGAAGTGCCAAGAAGGCCAGCCCCAAATCCTGCCGCACTGCCAAGGAAAGCAGATTCTCCACGTGCTTGAATTTTTGCAGTATGTTGCCAGTATATATAGTAAAGCAATAGTATACCAACACAACCTTGTAAAAGAGCTCCAGAGATGATTTGTAAAATATATAGCCCTACAAAAGCACCGGGAATAGAACCGAGTAGCATGGGCACTATGGCTTTGAACTTACAATGACGAAAATGTAAGACTGCAAGCGCACCATCCATAAAAACATTACTAATGCACGCAATAGCAATGACTTCGTGAATAGGCAAGACCAAGGCAGCAGCAGGCACTGCTATCATCGCCCCACCAATACCGCTCA
>CAYJHG010000294.1:0-2505 GCA_964369535.1 uncultured Desulfovibrionaceae bacterium | reverse complement strand
TACGAGGAAGACAAAGTTTTTTTTACGAAGGCGAGCATATCCAAACATACGTGACCGTAGTAAAAAACAAGCCCACTCTAATAAGGGCGATGTAGGTTGCACTTTTTCAACAACCTGTTAAGGAGAGTAGAATGAAGTATCTCATCATGGAAGATTTTTCTGGTCAGCCCGTTCCTTTTTTGTTTCCGCGTCGTGTAGATCATCTTGATATGCGTGAGCAGCTCCCTTACAGCAAAGTTATCAGTGCGGGATTTTTGGAGTTTGAGCAAGAAGGCTCGCAAAAACTTATTTGCCATGGTGGAAACAACGAGCTTAATCTTCAGGCTAGACCGGAAGATGTGAAGATTATTTTAGAGGCTGTGCGCGTGCGCTGATGTTTTTGCCAAAACTCTTGGTGGCAGGCACACGCAGTGGTGCCGGCAAAACCACCCTTACCTTGGCGCTTTTGGCGGCTTTAAAACAGCGAGGGCTCAAGGTGCAGGCGTGTAAATTGGGGCCTGATTTTATTGACCCAAGCCACCACGCTTTGCTCACGGGGCGCCCTTCGTATAATATTGACACATGGATGCTGGGCACAAGCGAAAATCTAGAAAAAAATTTACAAAATCAAAGACTTCATAGTGTATTAAAACGTATATACAGCACAGCCCAACGTGAAGGTGTGCATATGCTTGTGGCAGAAGGTGCCATGGGGCTGTTTGACGGAGCTTGCGGCATGGGTGGTGAAGGTTCTGCAGCACATGTGGCGGCCACTTTGCACATGCCCATATTATTGGCTTTGGATGTGCGCGGCATGGGGCAGAGTGCGGCGGCCATGGCTCTTGGCTATATTCGAGCGCAAGATTTACCTTTTGCCGGCCTTGTGTGTACGCATGTGGCTAGCAAAAACCATGCGGAATTATTGCAAGAAGCTTTTTTAAGTGTTTTACAAGAACATGAGCCACCTGTGCTTGGGTATTTGCCTGAGCCGCCACTGTCTTTGCCTTCGCGGCATTTAGGCTTGCATATGGGGCATGAATGCGCCTTGCAGACTGAAGAAGAGCGATCTTTAGGCGCTTGGTTAGAAGAACATATGGACATGGACGCCCTACTGGCGCGAAGTTATAATGGCGCGTCTTCATGGGAAAAAAACATTTCATCGTGTGGCAGTATTGACAGTGCAAAGCCATTGCAGGGTGCGCATATTGGTATAGCTAAAGACGCTGCTTTTTGCTTTATATATGCCGATATGGCAGATGTTTTGCAGGAAATGGGCGCCATTATAAGTTATTTTTCGCCTTTACACGATGCAGCTTTGCCCGAGCATTGCACTTCCCTTTATTTTCCCGGGGGTTATCCGGAATTATATGCGGCAAAACTCAGCGCAAATACGGATATGCTTAAGGCTGTGCGCGCCTTTGCAGAACAAAATAAACGTATCTATGCCGAATGCGGCGGCTATATGTACCTTATGCAACATATGGAATATGAAGGCATTATATATGATTTATGCGCTTTGTTGCCTTTGCACTGTGCTTTTGGCAAAACAAAGGCAGCTCTTGGTTATAGAGAAGTTTGCTTTGCTGATGCCCTGCATATTTCCGGACGTGGGCACGAGTTTCACTATGCACACCTTATACAGCGCGCAGAAAATTGTGATGCTTTTCCGCCTCTTTGGCAAGTAAAAGACCGCAAAGGCAGGATTTTAGACAAAGACATTCAAAGCGGTGGCATTGTGCACGGATCCACTATGGCTTCTTGGATACATGTGTATCCTGAAGGGGCAAAGCACTTGCTTGCGCGTATATTTGCACCATCTAACACATAAGTATATATGATAAAACTTGACCCAGCCCAACAACCGCAAGATATAGAAGATCGCTCTTTTGCCATTATTGACAAACTTGTGCCAGAGCCGCGCCCCTTTGACGGTGCATTATGGCACATTGCCAGACGCATGATACATACGGCAGGCGATGTGGAGCTTTTGCCGCATATTGTGCTTTCTGAAGAGGCCTTGCAAGCGGGCATAGCAGCCATGCGCCAAGGCTGCACTGTGTATACAGACACGGAAATGGCCAGATGTGGCATGGTGGCGCGCCGCCTTGAACCGCTTGGCGTGCGCACACAATGCATTTTGCAAGCGCCTGACCTTGCCGAATATGCGGCCAAACATGCTTGCACCCGCTCTCGTGCCGGTATTTTGCGCTTAAGCGAAAAACTTTCGGGCAATATTGTGGCCATTGGCAACGCACCCACAGCACTTTTGGCTCTTTTGGACGTGCTTGAAGAAGACATGGCACCACCTGCACTCATCATAGGTATGCCGGTGGGTTTTGTGAATGCTGCAGAATCAAAAGAACTTTTATTAAATTCAGGCCATGTGCATATGAGCATACGCGGCCCTAGGGGAGGATCACCCTTGGTGGCTAGCGTAGTGAATGCACTGGCTATTTTAGCTAAGCAATAAGAAACCGCTTATACGAAATAGTATAAGCGGTTTCAGTTTGATGACAAACCCCCTTC
>CAYJHG010000293.1:0-2511 GCA_964369535.1 uncultured Desulfovibrionaceae bacterium | reverse complement strand
TCTCGTGGGTATGCCCGAAAATTTGCTCAAAAATTGTATTATGCAGCATTTTTTTCTTATAAAAATCGCTAAAAGTATGTCGAAGAGAATGAAAAGACTTCTTCCCTTCAATGCCAAGTCCTCGAACAAAGTTACCAAAAAATTTGCCTAACATTTTTCCATATTGCTTTCTGTCACCTATAGGAGACAAATCTGGAAACAGGCGTTTATTTTTTTTCTTAGTTTCTTCAAAATAATCTAAAAAACCAAGGTCTATAAGCTTCTGATGGATTGGGATTACACGATTTGCACTCAGTGATTTTGTGTTTTTTGTTTTTTCACCGTTTTGGTCTTGCTTTTCATTTACATCAATCACCCAAATTTTATCAAGTTGATAAATGTCTGTACAATGCAGTTGACAAATTTCTTCTAAGCGCATTCCAGCATAAAGTCCAATCCAAGGAACCCAATACCTTGCTGGTGTTTCGCTTTTTCTGTATGCAGTAAATTTTTCGCTTTGAAAAATTTTTCGTAAATCGTCTAAGGTAAAAGAATCTCTAGCATCAATTTCAGTTTGGCTTTCTTTGAGGCTTAAACCTTGAGCATAATTTTTATCCAAATGTCCTTCTTGGACAAGCCAATTAAAAAACGCTGAAATATCAAGAATATAAGTGTTTATGGTTTTTTCTTTTAAATATTCTTCATGATTCATTGAGGCTATTTCGTCTATACTTTTGTCTTGTAAATCTTTTCGTCGTGAAAAGCGTGGTGGGAGTTTTTGCAACGTATCTCGGAAATGTCGAAAATCACGACGTTCATACATATCAATGGGCTTGTCACCAACAATCTGTAAAAATAACTCTAGATGTCTTTTTAACTCAGGTATATACCTCACATCTTTTTTGCCGTCTTTTACTTTTATATCTAAGTAACTATCTAAAAAAGATAATAAATTCTGTTTACGTATGTCATCCTTTCGCTGGCTTGATGAGTTTCTTGAGCGAGATTTTTTTCTGTTAACCTCATAGCGCAATGGATAGGTTTCATATGGTAAAGCTAAAAATGCTTTTTCTTTTGAATAATCTTTCTTTAATCTCGCAAGTAAAATTGTTAGATAGTCCACAGAGATTTTGCAAAATTCATTTACGATAACAAGATGATTCTTGTAAGAGAGCTCTGTAGCTGTGAAAACTTTATCTTCTACAAGTTGTTCTAAGACAGCTACGCTATGCAAGCACAGGATCGGTGGATTGTCAATGGCAACTTTATATTGCTTGCACAAGAGAGTAAAAATGTTTTTTTTGGTTATTCCCATATCTTTTGGAGTATTCATATCTAGCAATGGTTGTGATATTTCTCTATTTTCATCGAAAGTACGAGAGGTTATATCCTGCGAATTCATTTCTAGAAGATGTCGATGTAGACCTACAAGCCTTTTTTGGATTGCTTCATATGTAAGTGCTTTTTTATTACCCCCCTTTAGCAGCAGAATAAGTTTATCGAAAGAGAAATCTTCTAATTCGATTGGCATATGAAGTGAGATAGTATTTGCAACTTCTGCAAGAGTATAATCACTATGTCCAAGATTATGGAGCCATTCATGCACGGTGCGGATCGTTGTTGAATATTTTGTGTCTTCAGGCTGGCTCTGTGAGGAAAATAACTGTGTACCAAGGTTTCTTACTTTTTCTATATCCTCACGACTGACCATCTCCTTCTCCTTAAACAAGGTTTGCAAAGCCACCATGATAACGCCAACTCTATGCTTGGCCTCTTTGCGACTATCAGTTTGCAACGAAAATCGTATCTCACCAACATCACATTGGGCAAGCCATTTTTTAGGTATTCTCAACCTAAAGTAAAAATATTCTCCACGAGCGTACAAATGAACAGTAGTGTTTTTAGTAGATGCATTGCATCGTGTAGTCGCATTATTTTTTAAAGCATTAAGCTGAGCAGAGCATGATGCCATTCAAGCCTCTCATATTTTGTGGCACATTTTGTGGCACACTTTTTCCTTAAAGCACCTATTCACTGCTTTGTAGAGTGAGACTTGCAACCCTATTTCCTAAAAGAAAAAGGGTTACAACAACTTGTCGTAACCCCTTGCTTTCTTGGTAAATTTTTGGTGCCGAGGGCGGAGGGGGATTTTATCGTCTAATCTATTGAATTTTAATAGTAAAAAAATATGAAATTTTTTCCATACCGATAAAAATACCGACAAATTATTTCGATTCGCTGGTTCTATGCCTGAAATGAGATTTTTTTGGGCTACTTTAGATGATTTAGGACGCTAAAATTGATGATATATGCAAATTGTGTAAAATGCAAATTAGTCTGTTTTGGTGATTTTTACCATTGCTTACTTTTGACTTTGCGTAGCCCATAGAATACAGCTTTAACTGTGAACTGCCATCAAAAACAGCAAGGCATAGGTGCAAGGATGAACAAAATTATCACTACTGAGTACGATAGCGTGAACTATCTTGATAGCGAAGAAATGATAGTCGAATACCTTTCCGCTTGCCTTGA
>CAYJHG010000292.1:0-2522 GCA_964369535.1 uncultured Desulfovibrionaceae bacterium | reverse complement strand
GCTTCAAGAAGAATATTTGTTTGCGACATGATTTTTCTCACTTTTATAAATTTTCGTACTTAAAAATGCATAATGCATTTTTTCGCTAAGGTACGTTTACAGCACACCATATGCACCATAACGGCATTTTCTCAAACAACATTAGGGCAAGAACCGTAAATTAAGACTTTATCTGCGCATTTCATCAGCTAAAGCTACTGAAAATCAAGAATAGGCGCAGCGTTTTCTTATCTCTAAATCAATGATTTTCTAGCCTTTTAGTCAGCTGGCTGTTTTCGCAAGGAACGCATAAGTGCCTTGCAAACTTGAAATCTTAAGACCTATGCACATTATGCAAGAGGTCTTAAGTTGGAAATGCTAAAAGCAGTATGGCATTAATTTTTGTCTTTTTCAACAAGCTTTTATGTAATATTTAAGGCTAAATAATAAAATGTCACCCTTTATAGAAAAATTTTTTGCGCGCTTAAAAAAATCTTTAATATATTATATAGTTTTAAGAAAATTATGGACCTCATCTATAAGGTCTTTTGGCGTGGAGGCGCCGGCAGTGAGTCCAATTTTATGTATATTATGAAAAAGTTCCGCATTTAATTCTTCCACACTCTCCACATGCCAAGTGGGCACACCCTTAGAAGCTGCCACATCGGCAAGGCGTCTTGTATTGCCGCTTTCTTTGCCCCCAACTATAACCATGCCCTGCACATTGGCCGCTATTTCCATGGCTTCTTCTTGACGTTTTTTGGTAGCATTACAAATAGTTGCTAAAATAGGAATTCTTTGCAATTTTTCTTGTAAATATTTTTCTATGTGCTCAAAAATTTCTTGGTCTTGGGTAGTTTGTGAAGCGAGCACATATTTTTGGTGCGGCAAAAGTGTCAAGGTGCGTAACTCCTCAAGGGAATCAAATACCAAAGCCTCATGGCAGGCATATGATATGAGGCCGCGCACTTCCGGGTGATTGCATTCACCAAATAGCAAAAGTGTTGCGCCGTCTTGCGTGGCTTTGGCTATGGCGAGTTGGGCTTTTTTGACCTTAGGACAAGTGGCATCTACGATGCGTAAAGCCTTGCTAAGTAAATGTTGCTCTTCTTCTTTAGGAATACCATGGGCACGAATAACTATTATATCATTATTTTGCGCTTCTTGTATGTTTTTTAGGCAGGTAACGCCTTGATTTTCATAGCGCATGAGCACTTGCGGATTATGTATAATGGGGCCAAATGTACAAATGCGTTCAGGGCAAAAATTTTCTTTTGCAGGCATTTGCGTAATTGTGGTGTCGAGTTTTTGCAAAGCAAGGGCTACCCCCATACAAAAACCGGCAGAATGGGCTCGAATAACATTCATGATTTTGATTTCTCGCTGGCAAATAAAAATGATTCTAAAAGCTCGTCCAAAGCTGCAAAACTTTGGCAAGAAGCTAAGCATTGGCGCAATACTCTAACCCCAGGGAAAAAATGTACATATCGCGGGACAAATGTACGCATTTTCAATAAAGCCACGCGTTCTGAGCTGTATTCTTGAGCAAGTTCCATGTGGCGACGTATAAGCTGTAATAATGGAGCTGGCTTGTGTATATCTAAGGAGGGGTCAAGCTCCTTACCCTCATACAATGTAGTAAATGCCCCAAAAATGGCTGGATTTTGCATGGCACCACGAGCAAACATAAGCCCTTGCACTTGGCTTTTTGCAAGGCAACGCATGCCGTCTTCTGCCGTAAAAAGATCTCCACTGGCCAGCAGGGGAATGTCTAGCTTTTTCTCTAAATCGGCAAGGCTTTCCCAGTGGGCAGTGCCCGTAAATTTTTGTTCGGCATAACGTGGATGCAGGGTAACCCAGCCGGCGCCTAAGTCTTGCAAGCGCAGAGGTAGTTCTTGCCAAGTGGGGGAAGCAGCATTCCAGCCAAGGCGCATTTTAAAGCCAACGCAAGCTTTGTCGGCCACATCAATCATGCATTTTGCCACTTTTAGGCTATTTTCAATGTCTTTAAGCATGGCAGAGCCGCAGCCTGTGCGATTTACCTTGGGCACAGAGCAGCCCATGTTCAGGTCAAAATATCGAAAACCTTGGTCTAGCAAAATGCTCATGGCTTTTTGCATAAAAGGAACTTCATTGCCAAAAAGCTGCACCACCAGAGGGCTGTCTTTTTCTATGGTGGCAAGCAAGTCTTCGGTGCCGGGGCTTTTATAAACAAGGCCTTTGGCACTGACCATTTCTGTGCAGGTGACGCGAGCGCCATATTCACGGCACAAAAGCCTGAACGTAAGGTCGCTGTAACCTGCCAGCGGTGCCAACCAAGGGCTATGCGGAAAAATGGGTAATGTGTTCTTCATGTGCGCACATGGAAACACAGGCCAGTTGACAAAGCAACAAAAAAATGACAAAGGCGCAGTAAGAACAATTTTACAACATAAATAAAACATCTTACGCAACTGGCAAAGAAATTGCATACTATAAAAAAGAAAAATATGTAAATTTTTTTGCTCTATCACTCCTTACGCTCAGCCAATATTTGTATTGTA
>CAYJHG010000291.1:0-2526 GCA_964369535.1 uncultured Desulfovibrionaceae bacterium | reverse complement strand
TTAGTCTTCGTCTATTTCTCCAAGATACATAAGCACCTCATAATGAACACTGTCAAGAATATGTGTGATGGTATTCACACAATCATCACCTACAGCGTATCCAAGTAAAGTTGCTAAAAATGCCGCACGCTTAGCATTGATAAGCGCTTTGTAGGCTTCTTGGTCGGTGCTATATGGAATATCGGCAATGCTTTTGGAGAAGGCTTGTAAATCTTCTTGTGTCAAGCCCTTCATAGCTTGTGGCTCATCGTTAATATAAACAGTATCTTCTTGCAGACGAAGCATCACAGGTTTTTCGCGCATATAAGCAAGGCAAACTTCCATGTTAGTATCCTTTTATATTGTTATACGTTAAAGAGAAAATGTACCACATCGCCGTCTTTTAAAATGTATTCTTTGCCTTCCGTGCGTAAAACGCCGGCTGTGCGGCAAGCTGCTTCGCTCTTATGGTGAATAAAGTCATCATAGGCTATAACTTCGGCGCGTATAAAACCACGTTCAAAATCTGTGTGGATAACGCCGGCACCTTGTGGAGCCTTCCAACCTTGGTGAATGGTCCAAGCTCGCACTTCTTTTTCGCCCACAGTAAAGTAGCTGCATAAGTCCAAGGTGGCATAGCCTGTGCGGATAATGCGCTCTAGGCCACTTTCTTCAATGCCAAAAGATTGCAACATTTCTTGTTGCTCTTCGTCAGGAAGGCCTTGTAATTCTTCTTCAATTTTTGCGCAAATGAGGGCAAATCCGGCATTGCGCTCTGAAGCAAGCTTTTGCACCTGGGCTACAAAGTCATTGCCATCCACGGCGTGTTCTTCGTCCACATTAGCACAATAAATAGTTTTTTGCGCTGTAATAAGCCCCATTTCACGCCATTGGGTCATGAAGATATCGCTTTCGGATTTATCAAAAGTAATGGCAGGCTTTCCGGCATTTAAGTGCTCTAGCAAGAGAGCCACTTGGTCGGCCAAGCCTTTGGCGTCTTTGTCGCCCCTTTGCTTACGCAAGCGGTCAAGGCGTTTTTCCACCGACTGTATATCAGCTAAAAGAAGTTCAGTTTCAATGGTTTCAATGTCGCGCAAAGGATCTATATTGCCGTCCACATGGGTAATGTTTTCATCTTCAAAACAACGAACCACATGCACAATGGCTGCGCATTCACGAATATTGGCCAAAAATTGATTGCCAAGCCCTTCACCCTTGCTTGCACCACGCACTAAACCTGCAATATCAATAAAGTCTACATTGGCATGTAGAGTTTTTTGCGGATTGGCAAGTTCTGTAAGCACTTGCAATCGCTTGTCTGGCACTGCCACCGTGGCCTTATTAGGCTCTATGGTGCAAAAAGGATAATTAGCCGCTTGGGCATTTTGTGCCTTAGTTAAGGCATTGAAAAGTGTAGATTTTCCCACATTAGGCAGGCCGACGATACCGATGCTTAAAGCCATACATACTCTCCATAACAGGCTGATTAAGTAAATTCTTTGAAGAAAAACTTGTATAAGGCAAAAGCATTTTTTGCAAGTTTTATTCATAGGTAATTCTTTAGTGAATATATAACCAACTTGATTGATATTGGAAATAAGGTTATAAACTTCTTGTACATGCAGGTATATAAAATTTTTGTTGGTATATTTTAAGGAGGTCGCTTTGCCAGAAGATCGTGAAAATAAAGTAAGTTGCAGTAATTTTACTAATGAAAGAGAAGTTGCCATTGAAGTTATTTCTGGAAAATGGAAATCTACCATTTTGTGGAACCTTCACCTTGCCGAGAAAATCCGCTTTAATGAATTTTTTAAGATTATTCCCGGCATTACGCAAAAAATGTTGACACAGCAATTGCGCAAGCTAGAGGACAATAAACTTGTGGTGCGTACGGTATATCCTTCAACGCCGCCCACGGTAGAATATTCACTAACCCCTTTAGCTAAAGATGTTATCCCCATTTTAGAAAGTTTAAGCCATTGGGGAAAAAAAGTTATTGCATCGTATAACAAATAATATCCCTCATTACCCATTTCTAAGTGTACAATATTCCACAATATTATTAGGCACCAAAAAGTACCTTCCTCACCTTTTTGTTTTTACCAAACAATAAAGTGCCTTCTTGCGCAATCTTTTTTCCATGTATATATACCCACTCAAGCGCATTTTGCGTAAAAATTTTTAAAAAGGATTTATGGATGAAAAGATTTACCATTCCAAGAGACGTGTACTTTGGTGAAAATGCCCTTGAGCATTTAAAAAGCCTTACAGGTAAAAAAGCTATGTTGGTTATTGGTTCTGAAAGAATGATCAAAGACAATACCACAGCTCTTATACAAGCCAATCTGAAAGAAGCCGGCATTGAAAGCACAATCTTTTGCGGTATTGAAGCTGACCCAAGTGTAGAAACGGTAATGCGTGGTGTTGCCGCCATGAATGAATATCAACCCGATATTATTATTGGTGTTGGCGGTGGTTCACCCATTGACGCAGCCAAAGCCATGTGGATTTTTTATGAAAATCCTGAATTCACCTTTGAAGAAGCTG
>CAYJHG010000290.1:0-2538 GCA_964369535.1 uncultured Desulfovibrionaceae bacterium | reverse complement strand
AAAAAATTCTTTTGTGTGGCAATGGTGGCAGTGCCGCCGATGCGCAACATATTGCTTGTGAATTTACCAATCGTTTTCTTATGGATAGACCGGGTTTGCCTGCCATTGCCCTAAGCACAGACACATCTGTTCTCACTGCCATTGGCAATGACTTTGGCTATGAAAACATTTTTTCAAAACAAGTACAAGCCCTTGGCAACGAAGAAGATGTACTTATTGCCATATCCACCTCTGGCACCAGTGCTAATATTATGGCAGCCCTGCACGAAGCCAAAAGATTGGGTTTAAGCACCATTGGTCTTACACAAGAAATGCAAAACACTACCCATGAACACATGGTGCAACTTTGCGACATAAGTTTAGCCGTACCCAAAAGCATCACACCGCTTATCCAAGAGGTGCACATTGCCATTGGGCATTTACTTTGCCGCTTGGTGGATTATTATTTGTTTGAAAATGTTGTTGCCCTAAATCTTAACTCTAACGCGTAGAAATATTTTTTAAAGTTACACATATTTTGTGGAGATTTTATGCCAATTTATGAATTTATTTGTAATAGTTGCCAGGAAGAATTTGAAGAACTTGTTTTTGGCGACGACATACCGCCTTGCCCTCATTGCCAAGAGAAAAACTGCCAAAAACTCATTTCTCGTGCCTGCGTGCACCATTCAGGCGGAAAAGAATCTTATGCAGCACCCACTGCAAGTAGTTCTAGCAAATGTGCTGGTTGCAGTGGAAAAAGCTGTGCTACCTGCCATTAATATTTATTGTATTTCAACCATAATTCACACATTTATATAAAACATTACTAAGGAATATTATGAAAAAGATTACCATTGCTACTCGAGGCAGCCAACTTGCTCTTTGGCAAGCCGAATACATTAAAGACTGCCTAGAAAAAAAATATAATGACGTACAAGTGGAGCTTTTACGCATCAAAACCAAGGGAGATATTATTCTTGATGTGCCCTTGGCAAAAGTGGGCGGTAAGGGACTTTTTGTGAAAGAAATAGAAGAAGCCCTGCTCAATGGCACAGCTGACATTGCCGTACACAGCATGAAGGATGTGCCCATGGAATTACCGGAAGGGCTCATACTTGCATGCATACCGGAACGTGAAATTTATGGTGATGTTTTGCTCTCCATGCACTATGAAAACCTTGACGCATTGCCACAAAATGCGCATGTGGGCACCAGCTCTTTGCGCCGCCAAGCTCAACTTTTAGCCCTAAGGCCAGATCTTCGCATTTCATCTTTGCGCGGTAATGTAAACACACGTTTACAAAAACTTATAGACGGCCACTATGATGCTATTATTTTAGCTTCAGCAGGCATGAAAAGACTTGGGCTCACCGTTCCCCATATGTATCATGTGGACACAAATGTTTTTTTACCGGCTGTTGGTCAAGGCGCCCTTGGCATTGAATGTCTTGCATCACGTCAAGATCTTATAGAAGCTTTGACTTTCTTGGAACATAAAGACACGCGCATTTGCGTGGAGGCAGAACGTGCCTTTTTGGCCGGCCTTGAAGGCGGTTGCCAGGTGCCCATTGCCGGCCATGCCGAAATTGTTGACAATACACACGTTACCTTGGAAGGCCTTGTGGCTGATGTGGACGGCACAAATGTTTTACGCAAAAAAATTACAGCCCCCATCACGGAAGCCAAAGAGTGTGGCCAAAAACTTGCTAAAGCACTGTTAGAAGCAGGCGCTGCCCAAATTTTGGAAAAATTATATAATCCCAACGAAAACTAAAGAGTTATTATGAACACTGTACGCCCTCTTCCGCCAAGTAAACTGCGCACCATTACGGAGAGCAAACATATTCCTTGGGAAAAAAGCTCTGACATTCCCACACCTTCCAGTCGCAACGGCATAAAGCACATGTTGCAACCAAGAGCTGTTCAGGCTTTAGAACTTGGCTTAAGCATTCAAGATAATGGGTATAACATTTACCTTTCCGGTGGTTCTCATTTAGGGCGCTCCTATATGGTTCAAGAATATTTAAGCCCCCATGCAGCCAAAGCTGCCGCTCCGTCAGATTTGCTGTATCTGAATAATTTTACAGATAAGGATAAGCCCATATTGCTTTGCCTTCCTGCAGGCCACGGACGCACTTTCAAAAAAGATTTGAGCGAAGCCATGGCACGGGTGCGCAAAGAATTGCCCATGCGCTTTGAGGCTGATTTTTTTATCACACGCCGCGCTAAAATTATTGATGCTTTTCAAGAAGAAAAAGCACAAATCCTGAAGGAAATGAATGCCAAAGCCAAGAATAAAGGTTTCAGCCTAGATGTGGACGATCACGGCGGTTTGACCTTGTATCCTTTGGTGGACGAAAAACGCTTAAGTGAAGACGATTTTGAAAATCTTGATGCAGAAATACGTCAAAACTTTAAACGCAAGGCGGATGCTTTGCTGCACAGCATGGCAGGCCCCCTGCGGCGCCTTGGACGTGCTGAACAAGAATCGCGCGATGCCGAACGCGGCCTTGAAAGAGAAGTGGCCATGAAAACCCTTGATAATATTATCAGGCC
>CAYJHG010000289.1:0-2543 GCA_964369535.1 uncultured Desulfovibrionaceae bacterium | reverse complement strand
AACCAAGGCAGTCTTCGGCATACACTTGCATACGGAATTTAAGGCCTTTTAATTCCTTGCCGGTAGCATCCTTTGTGGCAAAGCCTTCAGGTGCGTCTTGCAATTCTTCTTCTGTGGCAAGTATGGGGCGAATGGTGGCGTGAGGGCATACAAATGAACACTGGAAGCATTGTATGCACTTATCCACTTGCCATTCAGGCACAGCAATGGCCACGGCGCGCTTTTCAAAGGCAGCAGTGCCAAGGGGCATAAGGCCGGCAGGGTCCATGGACGAAACAGGCAATTTGTCGCCTTGTTGCGCAAGGATGGGCTTTACAACATTGGTAATGTATTCTGGTTCATCGCCACCATGGCAAGAGCAAGAACTGCTATGAGCTTTACCTGAGCAGCAGGAGTCGGTAGCAGTGGCCCATGATGCTGGATAGGGCATTTCCACAAGGGCACTCAAAGCTTTATCCACAGCGTCAATATTCATGTTTACAATTTTATCGCCCTTGGAGCCATAAGCTTCTTTGATGGAATCTTTTAGTAGGCTCACAGCTTTTTCAAAATCAAGCACATTGGCAAGCTTAAAGAAAGCTGTTTGCATAATCATGTTGATACGACCGCCAAGACCCACTTCGCTAGCCAATTTTACAGCGTCAACATTGTAGAATTTAAGTTTTTTCTTAGCTATGGTGCGTTTCATGGCTGCGGGCAAATGCGATTCCATATCTTCCAAAGACCAATTGGAATTCAAAACAAAGGTACCGCCGGTTTTTATGCCGTCCAAAATGTCGTATTGATTGACATAGGCAGCCTTATGGCAAGCTATATAGTCAGCTTGGGTCACAAGGTAGGAAGACTTGATGGGTTCATTACCAAAACGCAGGTGCGACACGGTAAAACCACCAGATTTTTTGGAGTCGTAGGCAAAATAGGCTTGGGCATACATGTCGGTATTGTCGCCTATGATTTTAATGGCTTGCTTGTTGGCGCCCACAGTGCCGTCAGCGCCAAGGCCAAAGAATTTGCACTGCACAGTGCCGGTTGGAACGGTGTCGATTTCTTCTTCCACATCCAAAGACGTGAAGGAAACATCGTCAATAATACCTACGGTGAAATGGTTTTTGGGCACAGCAGAAAGCATATTGTCAAATACAGCCTTGGCCATACCTGGGGTGAAGTCTTTGGAACCTAAGCCATAACGACCACCAACAATGGTTGGAGCGGCAAGGTTGGAACCTGCTTCTAAATAGGCCGTGCATACATCTTGGTATAAGGGCTCGCCAAGGGCGCCGGGTTCTTTAGTGCGGTCAAGAACAGTAATGCATGTGGCACTGGCAGGGATGGCGCGCAAAAGATGCTCTGTGGAAAAAGGACGGAACATGCGAACTTTTACAAGTCCAATGCGCTGGTCGTGTTCGTTGATTAAGTGCTCCATGGTTTCTTCGATAACTTCACACGAAGAACCCATGGCAATAATAATGCGGTCAGCTTCTGGATGTCCCACATAATCAAAGAGCTTGTATTTGCGGCCGGTGAGCGCGGCTACTTTTTTCATATTTTCAAGCACTACACCTGGCAGAGCTTCATAATATAAATTTGCGGCTTCGCGATTTTGGAAATAGATGTCGGGATTTTGAGCTGTGCCGCGTATGTGTGGGTGTTCGGGATTCATGGAATTTGCGCGGAATTCTTCTACTTTTTCCCAATTTACAAGGCCGGCAATATCTTCATAGTCAATGACTTCGATTTTTTGCACTTCATGCGAGGTGCGGAAACCATCAAAGAAGTGGCAAAATGGCACAGAACTGTCTATGGCAGAAAGGTGAGATACCAAGGCAAGGTCCATACATTCTTGCACAGAAGCCGAAGCCAACATGGCAAAACCTGTTTGGCGACAGGCCATAACGTCTTGGTGGTCGCCAAAGATGGACAAGGCATGGGCTGCCAAGGCGCGGGCAGATACGTGGAAAACGCCGGGGAGTAATTCACCGGAAATTTTGTACATATTGGGCACCATGAGTAAAAGCCCTTGGGATGCTGTGAATGTGCTTGTGAGGGCACCAGCAGCTAAGGAGCCGTGCACAGCACCCGCTGCACCTGCTTCTGACTGCATCTCACGGATAACAACTTTTTGTCCCATAAGGTTTTTGAGTCCGGCAGCTGCCCAGTCATCAGCTAATTCTCCCATTACCGATGAGGGGGTAATGGGGTAGATGGCAGCTGCATCTGAGAGTGCATACGCAATGTGCGTGGTGGCGGTATTTCCGTCCATGGTTTTCATTTTGGCCATAATGTTCTCCTTATGTTATTAAGGCTTTATGTTTTTGTTATGTTGTGCAATGCTTCTGCATAATTATGCACAGGTGCCCATGCAGTTATTTTTACAAAATTTGCTATACACTACAGAGATAGATTTTCTAAAAAGTAATTGGAATTTTCGTGTGTAAGTGTTTAAAATGTTAAAATAATTGCATTTAGGGCTTGCTTTTCATATATGCCGTAGCATATTTTTACTGTCTTGTCATGTGGAATATGCCCATAAAAACTTTACTTAA
>CAYJHG010000288.1:0-2545 GCA_964369535.1 uncultured Desulfovibrionaceae bacterium | reverse complement strand
ATACATAAGCAGTTTGAGCTTTTAGCACTGACGAAGCATATGGCGTTTTTTCAGCCCATTACGCCTCGTGGCACCACCACAATACCTTACCTATAATCCGCACAGAATCTGCCAAATCACCGCGCATATCAACCTCAATGGGGCTATAGCGCTCATTAAAACTGCGCAAAATCAATTTTTGGCCGGGCAAGGTTTCTAGAGCTTTAACGTAAATGCCATCGTCCACGCCCACAGCAAAGACAGCGTGAGGAATGATGTTTTTACGCGAAGTGTCAATGAGGGTTAGGTCACCATGCTGTATATAGGGTTCCATACTGTCACCATATACGCGCATCATGAGCATAGATTGTGGATTGCCTTTGCGCGTAAGCCAAGATTTACGAAAAGCCATGCGCTGCAAAACTTCGCCTTCCGTTTCTAAGCTACCACCACCAGCCGAAAGCTTTGCTGCCACAAGGGGTACAGTGCAAAATTCCTCATCAAAAGCATTGCTAGCCTCTTGGGAAAAATCAATTATTGATTTATTTTTTCCGTATGCATGAGTGAATGGCGCATCTATAGATAAAAGAGCGTCAATGGAAATATTGCCCTTGGTGGCGGCGCGTACCAACCAACCGTCTGGCACTTTATCTTTTTTGCGCGCTTGATACACAGCCTGTGCAGAAACTTCTAAGTAATCGGCAAGCTGCACGTCCTTAGTCAAATGCAAGGCCTCACGAAGCCTATCTAGCAGTGTGGATGTGTCTATTATATTTTTCATGATTGGAGCATAAGATAGGATTGTCAAAAAATCAATCAAAAAATTATTCTGAAATAAAAAAATAAAATTTAAACAAAAAATAAATTTTTGATTGACAAAAAAATAAATCTTGATAAAGTGTCTTCAAGAGCAAGGGGCAAGCACTGCATAGAGTGCATACACCCCTTGCCCACAATCAGCAATTTTTAATGTATAAGGAGCAATATAATGTTAAGCACAGATCTTGAAAATTTAGCGGTGGCTTTAGAACAAATGACAGAAGGACTACCCATGGACAAGGCAACTTTTGTGGAGCTTGTATGCAACAACCTGCATTCTCTGGCTCAACGCGTAGAAGCGCTTGAGGCCATGCCTATTATTGACGAAACCTTATTGCCTTTACAGTAAAACGCTTATTGCAAATTAGGCGAGTTAATTTTTTATAGCAATTCTTTGTTGTATTTAAAAAGCCACAGCAAAAATGAACCACTAGCGCGTAAATATCCTAATATATAGCCTTTATGCCTGTGTGGACATATAAATTTTGGCAGCCTGTATGACATTTGCGACAAAACTTGCTATAAATCAAGAAAAAAAGCTTGACAGGCAAAGCTGTTATCATTAATTACCTTGCCAAGAAAGAATGACTTCTTGCGCCTGGGCTTAGATAACTACACTTGAATTGGCGTCAATCTTTCTTGCATCCTGATGCAAAACATTGATGTTTACAACGGGGTGGCCTTTTTTGAAGGCCCCCTTTTTTTATTTGTGAAACATGCATGAAATTAAAGCCAAGGGCATCTGCACCCAGGCTAAACATTGGAATTTATGGCAAAACCAGAACTTACAAAAAAAATTCAAGACATTGTAGAGCCCATTGCACAAAGCATGGATCTTTGCCTTTGGGGCATAGAGCTTTTACCCGGAACTCGTCCATTGGTGCGCATATATGTTGATGTGCCAAACACTGCCAAACAAACTTTACATGCGCATACGCAAGAAGATACTTCTGCGCAAATGGACATATCTCCCGAAACTGCGCCAAAAAACATGGTGGATGAACTAAAAAAAGCTTCTGCTACCGTTGAGCAGTGCGCTGAACTTTCGCGCATGGTGGGTTTGTCTATGGAAGTAGAAGATATTTTTGCCACAGCTTATGTGCTTGAAGTATCTTCGCCTGGTTTTTCACGACCTTTTTTTGAGCTTTGGCAAATGGCACCCTATGTTGGGGATACCATTGAAATAAGTCTTTTAGATTTTTTGCCAAATGCAACCGAAGAATTTAAGGGTCGTAAAAAATTCCGTGGTCAGTTATTACAAGTGGGTCAGGAAGATTTTACAATGCGTGTGGAATCAAGCGCTGGAACGCAAGACATTTGTCTGGCTTTTACCGATTTACGCAAAGCGTCGCGCGTACACGTTTTTACACTTCCTGAAAAACCCGGGAAAAAGAAAAAAGAAAAATCTGCATAATTTTTTTATTCAAAGTAGTTTAAAAAGATAAAAAAGACTAATGAAGCCACACGGCTCATACTGTCTTGAAATACATATGCTGCACTGACTTTTTTTGTGCAAACAATGAAAGCAGGCCGGAGGCACAATGAATCTTGAGCTAAAAAAAGCCATTGACCAAATAAGCAAAGACAAAGGTCTTGACCGTGAAATGCTTATTACCACCCTTGAAGATGCGGTAAAAACTTCTGTCCTACGTCGCTATAGCGAAGACATGGAAATAGAAGTCAGCTATAATGACGAAACTGGCGACATCGATGTTTTCCAATTCAAAACCGTGGTGGAAGACGGCGA
>CAYJHG010000287.1:0-2549 GCA_964369535.1 uncultured Desulfovibrionaceae bacterium | reverse complement strand
TAAGCATTGAAGAAATTCGTGAAAAATATGGCCTTGAAAACATAGTAAAAATGGCTAGCAATGAAAATGCGCTTGGCGCTTCTCCCCTAGTGCAAGAGCGCTTGCAAAAACATGCAGCGCAAATTTTTCGCTATCCTCAAGGAGGCAATCCAAGGCTTGTGCAAGCCCTTGCCAAAAAGCACAATGTTTCCCCTAAACGCATTGTGATGGGCAATGGTTCCGACGAAATTATTGACCTTTTAATGCGAGTGCGCTGTAAGCCAGAAGTACATAATATTGTGTGCTTTAAGCCTTGTTTTGGCATGTATACGGTGCAAGGGAATATTTGCGGTGTTGAACTGCGTCAAGTGCCCGTGAACGAAGACTTTTCCTTTTCTTTTGCCAAACTTTCTGAAAAAATCGACGCCCAAACGGCACTGGTTTTTATTACTTCGCCTGATAATCCTTCGGGCTTCTGCCCAAAGGCGCAAGATGTGCGCGACTTTGCCCTATCCTTACCCAAAGGCACCTTGCTTGTTATTGATGAAGCCTATATGGACTTTACCGATGAGGCTACATATTCCCTATTGGCTCAAGGTCATTATGCAGAAAACATTGCTTTTTTGCGCACATTTTCCAAAAGCTATGGCTTAGCCGGCATTCGCTTAGGTTATGGCATTTTGCCCGAAAGCTTGGCGGATTATGTGTGGCGCGCGCGTATGCCTTTTTCTGTGAATATTTTGGCAGAAGAAGCAGGCCTTGCCGCCCTTGAAGACACTATTTTTTATGAACAAAGCCTTAAGGTTGTACATGAGGGGCGCCAGCAATTACACCATGGTTTAGAAAAACTTGGCTGCCATGTATACGAAAGTCACGCAAATTTCCTTATGTTTAACCCACAAAGCACAAAAAATGCCCAAGAAATCTTTGAAGAGCTCTTGCCCGAAGGCTTTATCATCCGCCCCTTAAAAAGCTATGGATTGCCGCATTTATTGCGCGTAAGTATTGGCACTGCCAAAGAAAACGAAGCGTTTTTGCAGGCGCTTAAAAAGGTGTTAGCATGAGTTTGCGCATCATTACCATAGACGGACCGGCCGGCGTTGGCAAAACATCCCTTGCTAAGCTTTTAGCCGATTATTTACAATTGCCCTATCTTGACACCGGCGCCATGTTCCGTTGCCTTGCCCTAAAACTTGGGCCCGAAGCGCCAGAACTAGAGCCGGAGGAATTAGAAGCTAAAAGTAAAGCTTGGGATTTTAGTTTAAGCGGGCAAGGTGCCGACACTAGCCTTTTGTGTAATGGTGTGCCCGTGGGCAACGAAATCCGCACCGAAGAAGTGGCCGCCATGGCCTCAAATCTTGGCACAGTGCCCATAGTGCGCGAAATACTTAAAAAAGCTCAACGTAGCTTGGGGCACAATACATCTCTTGTGGCCGAAGGCAGAGATATGGGCTCTGTGATCTTTCCCGAAGCTACACACAAATTTTTTTTGGAAGCCAGTGCAGAAATCCGCGCCCTACGCCGCAAGCTCCAATTGGAAGAAAACGGCGAAAAAGTTGACCTTGAACTACTTACAGAGCAAATACGCAAGCGCGATTTTACCGACCGCAATCGTGCTGTTGCGCCACTTGCTCCTGCCCCTGACGCCATTATTGTTGACACGTCAAACTTAGATTTAAATGGGGTATTGAAACTCTTGTTACAGCATATTACCATAGCATAAGGCTTAGCCGCATCGCCTTGTGCAAAACAAAAATATTGCAAATGTTTTTGCGCATAAACTCTCCCCCTTTATTTAGGTAAATAAAAATAAAATTTAATTTTTTTGCAAGTGATTTTGTTCACAAATTCAAAACCATGGGAACGCTCATATAAAACATAGAGCCATTTTTGCCTTTATACCCTTTGACACAAAGAGCAAGTTGGTATAAAAAGAACAAGCAATTATCGAAATATTCACAACTCAATTTTCAGGAGGGTGAAATGCTTGATTTAAACATCACCATGCTTATTCAAATGGTGAACTTCTTCATTGCGCTGTATGTGCTGAATTTCATGCTCATAAAGCCCATTCGCGGCATTCTTGAAGAACGCCGCCAAAAAATGGATGGGCTGACCGGCGATGCCGAAGCCTTTGAGCGTGAAGCAAAAGAGCGTATTGAAAGCTATCAGGCCGAACTTTCTCGCGCACGGCAAGAAGGCACAGCCTTGCGTGATGCTGCTCGCAATGAAGGCATGGCTGAGCAGCACGGAATTGTTTCAAAAGCAGGCCAAACAGCACAAGAAGAATTGGCCGCTGCCAAGGCTGCTATACGCGCTGAAGCCGATGCCACCACGGCAGAGCTTAAAAAGCAAGTGGACGCCTTTGCACAAAAAATTGCAACCCGCGTTATGGCATAGCACGTTCTTTTTTAAACAAAGAGCGTGTGGGCAAAAAATTTCGTATTTTGATTTTTTGCCGCATCTTGTGGTCACTGCATACTCCGTAAAAAGGGGGTGGACCTTGAGGAAAAGTACATGTGTCTTGATGGCCATGGCATTGGTATTGCTACATTTTGGCATTGCCCATG
>CAYJHG010000286.1:0-2550 GCA_964369535.1 uncultured Desulfovibrionaceae bacterium | reverse complement strand
TGCGGGGCGCAAAATTTTGTCAGCCGCCACTGAAAAAAAGCCTCTTTGAGTATCAAAAATTGCCATAAATTCGCATTTTATGCTCTTGCTTATGGCAATTTTTTTATTACTATTTTCTAAAAAAAATCTTTCTAAGCTATAAAAAACTCTTTGGGCAACGAATGCGAAGTTGCGCGTCTTTATAAATCAAGCCCCCTGCATAATTAACTTTTTTTGGTGCAACGCTGGTATAATTTGAGTGATTTAGCTATGAAATAAGCTTTATGCGATAGGCTTTCATTTATGCGTTTTGCAGAGTTTTAGCTTGAACAAGATACGCCCGATGAAACAATCATTTGCAGATTTCGTATACATGCATTTGCTTAGACCTTAAGCGAATGCATTTTTAGGTACTTTCTATATAAAACTTAAAATGCCAAGCAAGGGTGCAGCAAAGTCGCTTTTGGGTGACCATATAACCACCTTGGCCTCTTGTTTAACACCGACAATGGGTTTTGAAAGCCATGTTTCTTTAACTTGGATCTGAATATGGCTGCCGTCTACTTCATGGCGTATGCCCACAATATTACCTTGCCAAAGATTAAATCCCTCTTTAAGCACCACATAACATGGCATGGAAAGAGCAAGATTTTGCCCTTCTTTACGGCTTACAATGGCTGTGGTGGTGTAGCCTTGCTGTGGTTCTGGTAAGAGCTCAAAAATCTTTTCGCCGCGCTGTGCCACATGTCCTTCTTGGGGTATGGTGCCCACAATATAACCATTGTTGGGGGCTATGATATGTCCGGGGTTTTCGGCAAGGGCTTCAAGGTGTTGTGCTCTCTGATTTTGGGATGGAGCGTGGGCAGCATTTGTGCGGTATTGCTGTATGGATTTTTCTACGGCCACACGGCTTAGGCTTGCCAGCTCAAAGGCATTGGTGGCTTGCTGCAATTGGAGAAAAGCTTGTACCTCGGCTTTTTCAGCTTCTGCCAAAGCCTTGGGATTGTTTTTTAAAGCCGTATTGCGTCTGTGTAATAGGGCTTTGGCATGTTCAAGAGAATATTTTTCTTTAAGCAATTTTTGGGTGTGTTCTTCTGTGCGAGCCATGGCTAGGCGCTGCACCATGTCTTCGGCAGCTTTTTGGGCGCTGGCCACATCTTCGGCCAGATTTTTTGCGGTATAAGCCCTTATGCCGCGCACCAAGGCTTCGGCCTCTTTGCGCAAGGCCATGTATTCTGTTATGTCAAGATAGGCAATCACTTGCCCGGCTTTAACAAAGGCACCTTTTTCTGTTGCAAGTCTTGTGAGTGTGCTGCTCATGGGCGAGACTATGGGTATGAGTGTGGTTTGCATTTCAGCCCTATGGCTTACGGTGCGTGTCCAAAAAAGCCAACCTAGGGCGACTATAGCTATGCAGAGCAGGAATACGAATATTTTTGTTGAAAATTTTGTCCGTTTTTTTTGAGGTGTGTTTTGCGGCATTTCTAATTGGAGCGACATACTTTATCCTTGTTTGTTAAAGTATTTTCTTCTAAAAGGCCTTGGTCTATGCAGAATTTTTCATTAAACTTTTCTTCAGCTTGGGAATCCCCTATCAAAAACATTTCTTCACCCTTTGCAAAAACGTGTTGCGGGTCGGGGTTTATGTGCATTTCGCCTTGGGCATCCATGAGCGCTATAACATTGCAATGAGTTTCACTGCGAATTCCGCTACCTATGAGGCGTTTTCCCTGAAGTTTTTTGCTTATTTTGCTGCGGAAGATTTTTAAGCCTTCGTTGAGCATAAGCACCTTGCCTGGAGCCAGTAGGTTTATGATGCTACTGCTCATCATGGAAGCCAAAGATAATACAAGGTCAGCGCCGGCAGCGTGTAGAATGCCTACATTTCGGTCAAGGTTGGCGCGGCTGATAATCTGAATATCAGGGCGCAATTTACGGCAATAGAGTGTTAAGTAAATATTGGTGTCGTCATCGTGGGTGGTAATAATTATTGAAGGAGCTTTGCGAATGCCGGCTTCTTCTAGCACGTCAATATCGGCAGCATCGCCAATTATAAGGTTTTCTGACAAAAGTTTTTGGCGTAAGCGTGAGTTTTTGTCTACAATGCGATAAGGGCGCTGCAAGCTTTCAAGGTGCGTTGCCGCTGCCATGCCCACGCGTCCACAGCCAAGAATAAGCACAGGGCTTTGCTCATCGGCTGTTAAATGTTCTCCCAGCACTTTGTCCATGGCTTCAATTTGTTGCTTAGTTCCTGCCACCACAAGCACAGAGGCATCGGTAAAAATGGTTTCAGGTTGCGGAAAAATAAACTTCCCGCGTTGCCATAGTCCCACCACATTAACACCGGTAAGATTACGCAAACCGCATTCAATAAGGCTTTTTCCCACCAAGGGAGTGCGCATGACCGGAGCTTCGGCAATAATAAGATTTTCATGCGTGCTGATAATGCTTGAAGGGGCATTGCTGTGCAAAACTCGTCTGGCTAAGGCTATGCCCAAAAGTTTGTGGAATTGGATAACATGCGTAGCACCTGCCAATTCTAAAATATCAATGGCATCGTCACTTTGTACA
>CAYJHG010000285.1:0-2561 GCA_964369535.1 uncultured Desulfovibrionaceae bacterium | reverse complement strand
CGCCATACCAAATGCTATTCATGGGCGAGCATTATATCACATGCTCTTCTATATACACACCTTGGCGCAGGCCTTGTGTTTCACAGTGCAAATAGGCCACAGTGCCAGAATGCACCGTGTGCACTGTTTCGCCTTTGTGATTTTCTAGGGCATAATGTCCGCCTGCAAGCACAGGTCTTGCTCCTCCTGGCAAAATAATGCGCACAGATGTTTCTTTTGGCCATTTGCCGCGCACACTTATGCGCCATACCCCATTGCGTACTTCTTCTTCAAGTCTTGCAAGCACTGCCACATGAGCGCGAACGGCGTTTTTTGGGGCGGGGATGATGTTTTGATGATGGGGAGCAAAAAAGCCAGAACCTTGCGCTCTGGTGGCAAAAGTGCTTAGGTTGCGCAAAAGCTCTTGCGAAAGTTCCTGCCAAGGCAAGCGCGCTTTTTTAGAACTGTTGCACCACATGAGAGCTTGCCTGTAGCTGTCCACCACATGGGCCACATAGCCGCCTGTGCGCATGCGCCCTTCAATTTTCAAAGAATCTATACCTTTTTTAACAAACCAAGGCACATAGGGCAAAAGGCATAAATCTTCCGGCGACCAAAGGGCCGAAAAGCCTTCTTCTCCTTGGGTTACATCCCAAAGGGGCTCGCCCGGACGTTTTGATTCTTCTAGGGTGATCTCTTGGTCTTCCATAGCGCGGTATTTAAAGCGGCAAGGTTGCGTACAAGCTCCGGCATTGGCTGCCCTGTCGTTAAGCCATAAAGAAAGCAAACATTGCCCGGAAATGGCAAGGCACATGGCTCCGTGCACAAAACATTCAAGTTCCATACTGGGGCAAGCTTTTCTGATGGCAGCAATGTCTTTGGCTTGCAATTCGCGAGCTAAATTCACGCGCGTGGCGCCCAATTCTTGCCAAAAATTGACACTTGCAGCATTGCAGGTGTTGGCTTGCGTAGAAACATGTATGGGAATGTGCGGAAAATGTTTGCGCGCCAAAGAAAAAACGCCGGCATCGGCAATAATAAAGGCGTCTACTTCTGCCTTGGCCCCTGCTTCAAGGCTTTCAAGGCTATTTTGCAAATTGTGCTGCCTTGGTAGGGCATTACAACAAAAGTACATGGCAACACCAGCCGCCTTTGTGGCTTTGCGTGCCTGTAAAAGACTTTCACCTTCAAAACCGCGTGAAGCACGCAAAGAAGCAAGGCCGCCCAAGTAAACGGCATTGGCGCCGTACAAAATGGCCGCATCCAATTGGTCTGCATTGCCAGCTGGGGCAAGTATTTCGGGAAGTTGTATCATAGTGGTCTGTTAGAATTTGCTAGTTTTTTTGTTCCAAATGTTTTGCTTTGAGTTTTTGCATAATATCAAGCGGTATGCGCAAATCCCCTTTTCCAACGCCAAGGTGTATATGGGGTTTCACATGGCCGTGATAATCGGAACCACCCGAAATAAGCAAGTTATATTTTTGCGCTAAATCAAGGCATCTTTGGCGTGTGGCAGGGGGATGCTCGCTGTGATAAGTTTCAATGGCATCAAGGCCGTGTTCACAAAGTTTACCCACATAGCTGTCAAGCCATGCATCTTCACAAGAAATAAGCCCAGGATGTGCCAAGCTTATGATGGCATGGGCTTTTTTTAAGGCCTGCATGGCTTCTTCCATGGGCAAAAGCTCACGCATGGCATAGGCTTTGCCCTTGGTTCCAAGGTAACGGTTAAAAGCTTCACGCACAGAAGACACATAGCCTTTGTGCATAAGCGCCACGGCAATATGTGGCCGCCCCACCGTTTCGCCTTGTGCCACTGCGTTTACATCTTCAAGGTCTATTTTAAGTCCCGCATTTTGTAAGCGTTCAACAATAATGGCATTTCGTTCTTGGCGCTTTTGACGTAAAAAAGTGAGTGTTTTTTCAAGTTCTGTGGCGTCTTGGTCAATCCAAAGGCCAAGAATATGTACTTCGCCGCGTTCAGATTCTACCGAAAGTTCGCAACCACGCACCACCTCAAGCCCAAGCTTTTTGCCTTCTTCTTCTGCTTCTGGTAGCCCTGCCACAGTATCGTGGTCGGTGATAGCTATGGCTGCAAGGCCTAAGCTTGCGGCTTTTTGCACTAATTCTTTGGGGCTGTCAGTTCCGTCAGAAATGTGCGTATGGGTGTGTAAGTCAACGTATTTCATAATTACCTCAAATTGTAGCAAGACATTTATACCATACTAATGCACTTATTGAAAAGAGCGATTTCATAAAAAAATATACACCAAAAGCTTTGCCTTTGTTTAAGCACTATTATATACAATGCCCATGACGAGTTATGGAAATAGATTTAATAGGCTCTCAAGGAAAATATATGCAAAAAGAACTTTTAGAAATTTTAGCTTGCCCACATTGCCACGCCCACTTGGAATTGAAAGTGGAAAGTGAGAAAGAAGTAGGGCTTTTGTGCAAGGATTGTGCTTTGTTATATCCCATTCGTGACGACATTCCTATTATGCTCCCCGAGGAAGCGCAAAAAGCCGAAGCGCAAAAAGCCGAAGCGCAAAAAACTGACGATACAAACACATGCGCATCCT
>CAYJHG010000284.1:0-2566 GCA_964369535.1 uncultured Desulfovibrionaceae bacterium | reverse complement strand
AAGGCGGCTTGTCGTTGTAAGCGTATGGATCCTGAAGCTGAAGTAACCATGATTGATGAAAATGTATATATTTCGTATGGCGGTTGTGGCATGCCTTTTTATCTTTCAGGTGAAGTTAATAATATAAATGAATTACGCGCAACGCCTTATAATAGGGTGCGTGATGCGGGTTTTTTTGCAGAGCTTAAGGGTGTTAGTGTGCGCACGCAAACGAGGGCTCTTTCCATTGAGCGAGAAGCCAAGCGAGTTTTGGTGGAAGATGTGGTGAGCAAGAAGCAGGAGTATTTGTCTTATGACAAGCTTGTACTGGCTACGGGAGCCAGTGCGCGTATGCCGCAGGTGGATGGGGCTGAGCTTGAAAATATTTTTGCAGTGACGCGTTTGGAAGCGGCGGAGAGTATTCGCAAGGCTTGTGAAGCTGGTCAGGTGAAGCAAGCTGTTATAGTGGGGGCTGGTTTTATAGGTCTTGAGTGTGCTGTTTCATTGGCGGACATGTGGGGTATTGATGTGAGCCTTGTGGAGATGGCGGAGAGTATTTTGCCCATGGCATTGTCTAAGACTCTTGGAACTATGGCTGAAAATCATTGTGGTGAGAATGGCGTGGCTGTGTATACGGCAGAGAAGGTTTTGCGCTTTGAGGGTGAAGGCGGCAAGGTTTGCCGTGTGGTTACCGATAAGCGTGAGCTTGAAGCGCAGCTTGTTATAGTGGCGGCGGGTTTTATACCAAATGGTCAGCTCGCCAGTGCGGCGGGGCTTGAAGTGGCGCCTTTTGGTGCTGTTGTGGTCAATGAATATATGCAGACCAATGACCCTGCCATTTATGCCGGTGGTGATTGTGTGGCGGTGAAAAATCTTATTACGGATAAAGTTGGGTACATTCCGCTTGGTTCTATGGCCAATAGGCAGGGGCGTGTTATTGGTACCAATGTGGCTGTTGGTAATAAGGCGCAGTTTAAGGGTTATGTGGGCACATGGGGTGTGAAGCTCTTTGAAATGACATTTTGCGGCACAGGTTTGACGGAAGGTCAAGCCAAGGCCGCCGGTTTTGACGCACAAGCTGTGAGTGTGGAGCAATTGGACAGGGCGCATTTTTATCCTGAAAAAGATTTGATGAGCCTTGAAATTGTGGTGGAGCGTGGTACGGAGCGTGTGCTTGGCATGCAGGGTGCTTCGCATATGGGAGATGCGGTAAAGGCGCGCATTGACGCTGTGGCTGCTGCTTTGCAGATGGCAAAGCCCAGTTTGGAAGATATTTCTAATTTAGAAGTGGCGTATACGCCGCCGTTGGCTTCGGCCATGGATGTGGTTAATACTGTGGCAAATGTGGCAGAGAATATGCTGGCAGGTCGGGTTAATGCCATAACGCCGCAAGAATTTGCAGGGCTTTGGCAAGAGCGCAAGGAAGCTGGTAAAGAGCCATTTTTTATTGACGCGCGTCCTGCGGCGGCGGCCAAGGCAGCCGAGGCCATTGAACCAGATTTGCATGCCATAGGCCTTGAAGAAATGGAAAAGCGTGTGGGAGAGGTGCCGAAGGATCGCCCTGTGGTGCTTATTTGCAATACGGGCTTACGCGCTTATGATTGTGCTTTGATTTTGGCTAATCATGGTTATACGGACGTGAGTAATACGCAAGGCGGCATTCAGGCTGTGATGAAGCAGGGGCTTTTGGACTCGGAAGTTTTTAAGAAGAAATAGTATATTGTTGGTGAAAAGCTACAATATAAAAGTGAGTTTTTCGTTTTTTTAGACTAAAAGGGGGAAAATCTTTTGCTATAAAAGATTTTCCCCCATACTTTTTGTGTTTATTCTTCTTCTTTCACATAGCCGCAAGATTTTTGGGGGCAGCGTATTTGCGTGGCGCCGCCGCGTAAGATTTTGCGTGTGAGCAAGGGAGAGTCGCAATCTGGGCATGGTTCATTGATGGGCATATCCCAAAGGGCATAGTCGCACTTGGGATAGGTGTTGCAGGAATAGAAAATCTTGCCGCGCTTGGAATTTTTTTCCACAAGTACGCCTTCTTTGCAGGCGGGGCAGGGAACGCCGGTGGAAAAAGATTCGGTGTGCTTGCACTTGGGGTAACCTGTGCAGGCAATAAAGCGTCCGCCCACACGCGCTTTTTTTACCACAAGGTCGCTACCGCAATCGGGGCATTTACCCACAACTTCTTGTTCGGCCTGTTCGCGGGCCACGGGCACCACTTGGTCATTTTCATCGCGTATGAAATTGCTTGTGTGGCTGCAGTCGGGATAGCCCGTGCAGGCTAAAAAGGAACCGGCTTTGCCAAACTTGATGACCATGGGTTTGCCACATTCAGGGCAGATAATGTCGGTGGAAACGCCGCCTTTCACCGTTTGCATATTTTCAGAAGCGGCTTTAAGGGTGGGGGCAAAGTCATTATTAAAGGCCTGCATAAGATCCACCCAATTACGTCCGCCTTCGGCAACAGTATCAAGGCTTTGTTCCATTTGGGCTGTAAAGCTTACGTCCATGAGTGTGGCAAAATGTTTGCGTAATTGGTCGCAGACCACATTGCCAAGGTCTGTGGGGGCAAAGTGTTTTTCTTGCA
>CAYJHG010000283.1:0-2568 GCA_964369535.1 uncultured Desulfovibrionaceae bacterium | reverse complement strand
GCTTGCAACAAATGGGACGCTTTAATGTTGCCATTCAAGATGAAAATAATGCGCAATTAGACGCAGATCTTGTCCATGAAAATGAAGTGGCAGAAATTTTTGCTAGGCGCATGGCTGGAAAAAATATTAGTTTTGCTTTGCCACCCCACGAAGGAAAAATAGATTTTACTGCCGATTGTAGCGGCGTTTTTAATGTAGATCATAAGCGATGTTTTGAGCTCAATATGGTGCCGGAAATTGTGGTGGCTTCACGCCAACACGGTTTGCTCATAAAAGAAGGTTCGCGTGTTGCCGGCACAAGGGCCATACCCTTATTCCTTCCCAAAAAACACTTGCATAGCGCCCTTGAAATATTGAGTGACAAGCCACTTTTCAGCGTAAGCCCTTTGCGCAAAGCTAAAGTTGGCATTCTGGTTACAGGTACTGAAATATTTAAAGGGCTTATTCAAGATAAATTTATCCCCATTATTACGGGCAAAGTGACGCATTTAGAGTCGGAAGTGGTGGCCAGCTGCATTGCCCCCGATGATAAGGAAGCCATGACCGAGGCTGTTAATGAACTGCGCGATGCCGGTGCTGATTTGCTCATTACTACAGGCGGACTTTCTGTTGACCCGGACGACATAACCAAGGCTGTGCTTTTGGAAGCCGGTCTTACCAATGTGCTTCACGGTGCGCCGGTTTTGCCCGGTGCCATGAGTCTTTTGGGTTATATTCCGGCGAGCGATGATAAGGTTGCTATGCAGGTTATAGGGGTTCCGGCCTGCGCTCTCTATGCCAAAACAACATTTTTTGACCTCATTTTGCCTAGGGTTTTAGCTAATTGTGAAATTACGCGGGCTGATTTGGCGCGCATGGGCGAAGGTGGTTATTGCATGTCTTGCCATACGTGCACCTGGCCCAAATGCTTCTTTGGCAAATAATTATAGCCTTTCTTGTGTTTGCGAAAAGCAGTGCTTGAAAATAACATTATAGGCTTTGTAAGGAAATGGTATTCTGTTTCTGTACAAAGCCTACTTTTGTAGTATGCTTTTTTTCGGTTTTGGTTGCAAAAAATGCATTAATACGCTAATGGCATAATAATGAAGTGGCGTTTACCAAGCCTTTGATGAACCTATTACTGAGATATACATTATGCATACATCACAATTGTCCGTTATATTAACACTTACTGCAAAGCCAGAGCATCGTGATCTTATAACACAACATGTCGATTCAAAAGTTTCTGCCATCCGACAACAAAAGGGATGTGTGCAGCTTTTTATTTTTACAGATGCGGATAATCCCCTTAAACTTGTTGCGTTTCAGACATGGGAAAACCAAGAATGTTGGCGTGCTCATTTACAATCACAAGCGGCCAGAGAACTTGCTGAGATTGTGGAGTCCCTAGGGGCAAGCTTTAGCATTGAAAAAATGACTTTTCACAACATCTAGCAAAGTATTTTATTATTGAGGAATTTTATGGCTTCCAGTCAAGTATATATTATCGTTAGAAGCACAATAAAAGCTGAACACCGCGACCTTTTTTTGCAAACAGCAAAAAGAAGCATTCCAGTCATACGCCAAATAGAAGGGTGTCTGCAGATGTTTGTATACGAAGATATGGAGACTCCAAGTAGATTCCTTATTATTGGAACATGGGCTTCAGAAGATCTTTGGCGTCAGCATTTGCAATCCGACGCAGCCAAAGAATTCATACAGCTTGGTGACTCTATTACCGAAGATTTTTCAATCCAAAAGCTTTATGGGAAAAGTGCGTAAAAATATTATTTTGCTGTGCCTTTGAATGCTTATATAATTTTTAAGTCTCGACTATGTATTTGTAGCATGGCTTTTGAGCCATTTTTGTAGATACTTCAATTGCTTTTTCACAGATTTTGGGCCAGTGCCACCGTGGGTTTCGCGCCGTATTACCGCTGCTCTATAATCCAAAACGGCAAAGACATCCTCTTGAATATGTGCACAAAGGTTTTGCAATTCTTGTAAATGAAGATCTTCAAGTCCTTTGTCATTTTTTTCGGCCAGAGCCACAGCGCTGCCTGTAATGTGGTGCGCTTCACGAAAAGGTATACCCTTACCTACAAGATAGTCTGCAAGCTCTGTGGCATTTAAAAATCCGGCTTTGCAGGCTTGATACATACGGTCTTCACGAAAACTAAGTTCTTTAAGCATGCCTGTCATAAGAGCCAAAGAATTTTGCAAGGTGCGGTTTGCGTCAAAAAAAGGTTCTTTGTCTTCTTGTAAATCACGGTTATAGGTGAGAGGCAAGCCTTTCATAATGGTGAGCAAGGTCACAAGGCTTCCGTACACACGCCCAACTTTGCCGCGCATAAGCTCTGCCACATCGGGATTTTTCTTTTGCGGCATGATGGAAGAACCCGTGGCATAAGTGTCCGGCAAGCGGATAAAACCAAAGGCAGGATTGGCCCAAAGCAAAATTTCTTCACAAAAACGCGATAAGTGCATCATGGTGCAAGAAGCTGTGAAAAGGGCTTCGGCCAAAAAATCTCTGTCGGCCACGGCGTCCATGGAATTATTAAAAACACCATACATGTGCAATTCTTCTGC
>CAYJHG010000282.1:0-2572 GCA_964369535.1 uncultured Desulfovibrionaceae bacterium | reverse complement strand
CACACCTATTACAAAGGCGGCAAACCCTTTGAAGCTGAAGAGCTTGAAGAAAAGCGCGGCCTTATCCACTCTCGTGCTTTTGGTGGCACTGCTAAATGGCGTACTTGTTATACGTCTGACGGCACAGGCCACTCTGTGCTTTTTACCTTAGATAATAGACTTTTGCAGCTTGGTGTTCAAGTGCATGACCGCATGCAGGCCGAAGCCCTCATCCACGATGGCGATACCTGCACAGGCTGTATTTGCCGTTGTTTACGCACAGGTGAGCTTGTAGCCTATCGTGCCAAGGTGACCTTACTAGCCACCGGTGGCTATGGCCGTATATTCCCTGCCACCACCAACGCAGTTATTTGCGATGGCGGCGGTCAAATTACTGCTCTTGATACTAATTGTGTGCCCCTTGGCAACATGGAAGCCATACAATTCCACCCCACAGGCACAGTGCCCACCGACATTCTTGTGACCGAAGGTTGTCGCGGTGACGGTGGAACATTGCTTGACGTGAATGAATACCGTTTTATGCCTGATTATGAGCCAGAAAAGGCCGAGCTTGCTTCGCGTGACGTGGTTTCGCGTCGCATGGCTGAGCATATGCGTAAAGGCTTTGGCGTAAAAGGCCCCTATGGCGACCATTTATGGCTTGATATTCGTCACCTTGGCGAAAAGCATATTACCACTAATTTGCGCGAAGTGTACGATATTTCTACCAAATTCCTTGGTGTGAACCCCATCACCCAACTTATTCCTGTGCGTCCTACTCAGCACTACAGCATGGGCGGCATACGCACCAATAGAGACGGTGCCGTATATGGCTTAAAAGGCCTTTTCTCCGCCGGCGAAGCCTCTTGTTGGGATATGCACGGCTTTAACCGTCTTGGTGGGAACTCTTTAGCAGAAACCGTTGTGGCAGGCCGTATTGTGGGCAAGAAAATTGTGGAATATCTGCAAGGTTATGAAACAAGCTTCAGCACCCAAGCTCAAGCCGATGCCATGAAGGGTGTTGCTGAACGTATAGATTCCATGGTGTACGGACGCAAAGGCAAAGAAAATTGCTACGAATTACGCAGCCTCTTGCATAAAACCATGATGGAAAATGTGGGAATTTTCCGCAATGGCACTGACTTGCAAAAAGCTGTTGATGAATTGCAAGAGTTACTTGTTCGTTCCGAAAATATCGCTTTAGTGGGCCGTAATGAAGGCTTTAATCCTGAGCTTTCCATGGCTTTACGCATCCGCGGCATGATTAAGCTTGGTCTTTGCACAGCCTATGGCGCGCTTCTGCGCACCGAAAGCCGTGGCGCTCACGCTCGTGAAGATTTCCCAGAGCGTAATGACAAAGAATGGCTTAACCGTACACTCACACAGTGGACAGAAGGCGCTACCTTACCTACCGTCAAATACGAAGAAACCACGCCTTGGTTTGAAATTCCGCCCGGCGACCGTGGCTATGGTGGTGGTAAGATTATTGATGCAGACATTCCTGCCGACAAAATTCGTCCTTTGGGCGGGGCTTAAAATCTAAAGCCGGGAGAATATTATGGGACGTAAACTACATTTTGAAATAATGCGCTATAATCCTTTGGATCCCCAAAGTGTACCGCATATGCAATCGTTTTATCTGGAAGAGCACCCAAGCATGACTTTGTTTGTGGCGCTTATGCAATTGCGTGAAACACAAGACGCCACCTTGCAATTTGACTTTTGTTGTCGTGCAGGCATTTGCGGTTCTTGTGGTATGGTTATCAACGGCAGACCGGGCCTTGCGTGTAGCACGCAAACTGTGGATTTGCCAGATCATATTGTTTTGCAACCCTTACCGGTGTTCAAGCTCATTGGCGACCTTTCTGTGGACACGGGTACATGGTTTAGAAATGTGGGTGAAAGATTACAAACTTGGATTCACAGCCAAAAGCCTTTTGACGAAAATGCTGTGGAAGAAAGAATGGAAAATGATCTTGCCAACCACATTTTTGAACTTGACCGCTGCATAGAGTGCGGCTGTTGTGTGGCAGCTTGCGGCACAGCTCGTATGCGTGAAGACTTTCTTGGTGCCACAAGCATCAATCGTATGGCACGCTTTTATGTAGACCCACGCGACAATCGTTCCGAACGTGAGTTCTATGACCTCATCGGTAATGACCAAGGCGTGTTTGGTTGCATGGGACTTTTGGCATGTAATGACGTATGCCCCAAAGGCTTGCCTTTGCAAGACCAGCTTGGAATTATGCGTCGTATGCTGACCTTGGAATCTGTGAAGGGCATTGTGCCCGAAGGTTTGCGCAACCTTATGTCGCGCAATTGTAATTGTCACTCAAAATAGTTAAAAACTGGGCTGTTGTGTATTTATGCAACAGCCTGTTTTTTTAAAAGGAAAAAACAATGGCCTTTTACACTAAAGAAGAAGCATTAGAGTATCACGAAAAACCGCGTCCAGGTAAGGTGGAAGTATTACCAACAAAGCCTTGCGCCAGCCAAAAAGATTTGACCTTAGCCTATTCCCCCGGCGTTGCAGAAGCTTGCAAAGCCATTCATGCTGATGAAAGCCTTGTGGATGTATACACAGGCCGTGCTA
>CAYJHG010000281.1:0-2583 GCA_964369535.1 uncultured Desulfovibrionaceae bacterium | reverse complement strand
TTTTTTAATTTTATGGGCGCCATTTTTTATCATAACCCAAGATTTCTGTCATTCGCCTTGTACGCACTTTGGAACAAGGTGCGCTCAAAGCGGCCTCTTTGCTTGTTCCTTGGCATTCATATAAAAGCTCTTGATATTTAATGATACCTACATAGCTATTATTATTTGTACGCAATTCAGTTTGGATATTTTGGCTGTCTATTTCTACATAGCTTGCCACATATTTATTACCGCCATGATGGCGTACTGCTTTATCTTTTTTTGAAGGAACCACATGTTCAGCTGCATAGCTTACATGATCTTTGGCATACAGTTCCAATTTTTTTAAAACACTTTCCTTAGACTCAGCAGCAAGAGCATACGAAGGCGCAGCCATAAGCACCAAGGCGCACCCAATCATAAAACGCATCACATTCTTTTTCATAATCTTCCTTAGCATCTACAAAACACTCATTTTACATTACTCGAAAATAATTTCTACACGGCGATTTAACAAACGCCCATCCTCAGTTTTATTATTATATTTGTATGACTTACCGCCTCCCACAACGTCCATTCGGCTTGGGGGAACGCCTTGTTTTGACAAATAATCTTTTACCGCATTGGCACGTTTTGAAGAAAGAGTGGCATTATAGCTGTCAGAGCCAATATAATCTGTCCAACCTGTTAGCATAATGCGCTTGTTTGGATACATCTTTATTATATTTGCAGCTTCTGCCAAAATGCTTTGAGCTTTTGTGTCTATAGTTGCCGAATCAAAGGCAAAGTTTACACCGCGCAAAACTATCACTTCTTCGCTTTGCTCGCACCAAATATCCAAAACAAATTTTTCTAAAGCAAGATCATTTGAGGCCAAAACCAAACCATCTGCAATAATGGCTTGAGGATTAAGAGCGGCAATTTGTTGTATGGTTTCTTTGCCTTCCTTTGTGTCTGCAAAAGATACCACATGCACCACAATATGGCTTTGTGTGGCATAGATGTTTTTTACAACATCAAGCACGCCAACGCCCCTGTTGTTGTCGCCATCTGTCACCAACACAATAGCGGCATTACGCTGCATGCTAGCCATCCAAGGTTCATATCCTTGCAATCCGCTTCCCATGGGAGTCAAACGCCCAAAAATTGGTAAATCTTCGCGTAGTTTGGCTATATTTTCTGCCATGACATTGCGGTCCCATACTCCTTGTGGCACCACGGTTGCCGCAGGGGCCACTGTATGCAAGCCGCTCAAATAATCTAAGGACGGAATAATGGAATTAATGCGCGTAAGCACCAGCTTTGCCACGTTAATTTTTGTGGCTTTCACATCCACTATGGACATCATCATGGAACCTGAATAATCCACCACAAAATCAAAGCTGTCCACTTTTTTTCCACACATGGGTGCTGCCATAGCAAAATTTGCCAAGCAAATAATACTACAAAGCATAACAAAAACACGCATAGCTTTCATACTTCCTCCACTGCTCTTATTTTCAATTTTCACAAAATTTCTTCTGCAAAAATATTTTTTTCAGCTTTATTATCTGAATTTATATTGTTGTAAAAAAATTTGTTTCTTTTTGCAATGCTAAAAGCTCCTTAAAATTACTTACTTTTTTGTAAATTTTGTTTTTCTTGGCGGTCTTGCCTTTAATATCGTTCTAGTTTACTAATATTTATATATATTTGTATAAGGATTATTTCCCATGCAAAACAATCTTACTATACCCTTTTATAAAATCAGCCCCAGCGGCAATATCACTTTGCTTTTTGAAGGCCTTGACTTTTCACAAGAGCAAAAAAAAATCATTGCCTCACAAGGCCTTAAATCTTCACACTTGGGCGGTGAACAAGCTGGTTTTATTGATATTGAAAAAGGTATTTTGCATATGGCTGGTGGTGAATTTTGTGCCAATGCCACTCGCAGCTTAGCCTTGCTCATGGCTTTACAGCATTCCCTGAAGCTTGGCGAAATATGGCAAGGCAGCATTAATACTTCCGGCTTTGATGCGCCTTTGTCTGTGCAAGTGCACTGCCTTTCTCATGCTGCGTACCATGTTACTCTTTATTTGCCTCTGGAACACATTCCTGAAGCTCAAATTTTAGCAGAAGGTAATGTGCTCATGCCTCTGCCCGGCATAGACCATTTGCTCATTGACGCACACATGCACCCTTTTGACATTACACATTGCCTCAGCCTTGCGCAAAATTTTCGAGAAAAGTTTAACTTAGGCCAAAATCAAGCTGCAGGATGCATTTGGTGGAATAAAATTTCTAACTCTCAGGAATTTTTTATCAACCCTGTGGTTATGGTTCCTGACCCTTTTACACACTGCCATGAAAATGCTTGTGGCTCTGGCACCATTGCTTTGGCTTTGTACCTTTACAGCACAACAGGGCAACGTGATTTCATAGTACATCAACCTGGTGGAATACTTAGCATAAGCATTGACAACAGATCCTTAAACAATATTATTGGCATTGGAGGAAATGTTAGCTTAGTAGCATCTGGGCAATGTTTTTTTTAGTTCTGTTATGGTTTAACTTAGATAGTGTCGTCAAATAGCGAATTTTTGCGTATATCAAGGAAGATGAACT